>NZ_VPEY01000036.1:0-15572 GCF_013416935.1 Acinetobacter sp. YH1901141
TCATTCGAGTCTAGACAAAATGACACCAAATGAGTTTTACTATGATCAGCTACCCCAACAAAACAAGGTGGCTTAACTAGAGCGGAATATCACTTATAAATACGCTTTTAGTTGTTCAAACAAGTGGAACCACCTCTCTATGCCGATCTAAAGCAATTTATTCAACTGTCACTATTTCCATGATAGCTAGTGACTCCAGTTATCAAGTAATACTTGAATGCTGAATTACAGCCAAAAAAATACCCATACTGGGGAGTATGGGCAAAACTAAAAACTACAGCGATTTTTCTACATCAATTATAAAACAGTTTACTGCTCACTTGCTTTGCAGTTGGTCGGAAAGTGAAGTGCATCATAGCAATTGCAGAACATCAGCCTTTATCTCTGTGACTTCCCGATCTGCACCGCTTTGGTCTTTCCACTTCCTTGTACGCAAGCTGCCCTCAATATAAACCTTGCTGCCTTTCTTGAGGTATTGACTAGCAATCTCGGCTAAACGGTTGTTGGTGCTGATTCTATGCCATTCTGTAGATTCTTTGCGCTCTCCAGTGGTCTTGTCTTTCCAGTGGTCAGTAGTCGCCACGCTAAAATTGGTAACGCTACCGCCGTTGGGAAAGTTCTTAGTTTCAGGGTCACGACCTAACACACCCATCACGATTGCTTTGTTCACGTTTGGCATTGTTCAATTCTCAACTGTGTATAAATTCGCATGGCATAGATAACCAAGCATTAAATGCTGCCCCTGTGTTGTCATTGGGCATATAGTCCTGCTCTAGTTGGTCGGGGGTAGTGAGCAATGTTTTTGCATGGTCAAAATATACAAGCTGCTCGCTTTGAATGAGCAATCCAACTAAGATAACTCGCTAAGAATATCGACATAAAGTTATATTTTTTATTTGGACGAAACATCGCATAAGGCATATCGTTTTGATGTGGTAACAGCATTTTTTTGATGTAGTAACATAGTCCACGTATAAAAAACAACCAAAAGTACAAACAAGACTATCAGGTCTCTTTTTCGACTGTAATCCATAAAAACTATTGAGTGAAACCCAATATAATCGACGTCAAAAAAATCGTTTTTCTCCCTTAAAATTAATACTAAATTTATAGGTTAATATACGTCTAGAACTAATTCAAAAGGTAAAGCTTTCCTAGGATCACTGGAGAGCATACTGCTGATATTCATCAGGTACACAGATCCAATCCACATAAAAATAATCTGGGGACCTTTAGTCAATACGGACATGTATAAACCCCTCATAATCCGTCAATAAGAGAGATAAATTTTAGGTATACTTTGTTTTTTTGTTGGTATTTTTCTTGGTATAAAGCAAAATACATCACCATTTATATATTTAAATACAATTACTTAATTAAATAATTTGAATCCCTCTTTCCCGCCAAACATTATTCTCATGAAGTCTCATGTGATCTTAAAAAGCTTAAATCTAAAGGGTTTAAGCTTTTTTTATGTCTAATGCAATCTACTTTATCTATTGCAAGCTTGATCTTGTTGGGGGTATAACTAGGGGTATAATAAATTACCCCCAAAACTATACCCCCAATTCTGTGGAATCATTGCAATGCTTACAGATGCTCAAGTCAGAAAAATAAAACCATCGGAAAAGAAAGCCAAATAATTACCTATGATCGAAATCTAGCACATATCACGGCTGGCGGGCTTGGTTATCGTGAATTCTAAAAGTTGAACCCATATAGGGGGAAGCCCCCTACTCACTTAGGTATGATTTATTCAAATCACCATTCATCTATTACTATTAAAATATATTCGTCCTTCTATGTATTTCTTATTAGTGGCGGGTTTTCCCGCTGCGGACAACTTCACACTATTGGATTTATGGGTACAGATACAATCAAAGCCTAAGAATCTGAAAGAAGCATATCGCCTGCATTAGACTGATAGCTATTCAGCTCATGTTGATTTTTACCCATTTTATCGACATGACAACCTGAATATGTTTATGTCATCGACATGACAACTCTCTCATGTCGATTTTTGTCAGTTTTATCGACATGAAAGCCTGAATATGTTTATGCCATACAGCTAAAGGAATAAGACAATATTCCTTTTAGGTTTTAAGCACATCAACAACCTGAACGCTAAATGTCACATCCTAAAGCGAATTAGCTTTTTAAAAAGGTCATAATCAGCCAACCACCCACCCAATAAAAAAACCGCTGCTCAATCTTCCAGATCAACACAGCGGTTTTAAACTCATCTTTTACAGATCAGTCACATCTTACATTTTCTTTTCTTCAATATTTAACGCATTGATTGCCAATACCGCCTGAGTACGATTTTGCACACCCAATTTACGGAAAATTGCGGTCACATGCGCTTTAATCGTCGCTTCAGAAACATCTAATTCATAGGCAATTTGCTTATTCAACAAACCTTCTGCCACCATCATCAATACACGGAATTGCTGTGGTGTTAAAGACTGAATACGTTCAGCCAAAGCTGTTTCATCTGCAGCGCGAGGGTCAAAGTTAACATTCGCAGCCAAGTTTGGCGGCAACCAAATCTCACCTTCTAAAACTTGACGAATTGCTTCACCAATATGGCTCGGATGTGCCGATTTTGGGATATAACCCATCGCCCCATGCGCAATTGAACGTTGAATAATCGATGCTTCTTCGTGAGCGGACACCACAATAATTGGGATAGATGGATATTGCGCACGCACATGCACCAATGCAGAAAAGCCCGATGCCCCTGGTAAATTCAAGTCCAATAAAACAAGATCAGGCTCAGGTCCATTTTCCAAACGTTCGTACAATTCATTAACTGCAGCAGTTTCATGAATTTGAGCTTGCGGTAAGCTATAACGAACCGCCTGAATTAAGGCATGGCGAAACAGCGGATGATCATCAACGATTAATATATTCATAACAGACGTGAGAGATCTTGGGCACAGTTGTTATATTCTAACCACACAAAGACAATTAAGGATATGCAAGACATGACTTTTTTGCATTTATTGTGCAATTAATCACAGAAAAGCGTTTATTTTTTATGTTTTCAGCGCTCAGTCAAAAAGGTTGATCATTTTGTGGATTTTTTAATCAGTTTTATTTTACAACCAAAACGCTCAAAACAAGATGTAATATGAAATAGAAAATATCCCAAGATAAGGGTTTATATCCGTACCGATTCAGACAAACTCAGCAACAAAGCAGGACAAGCGTTTGATATACCCCAGGCATGGTCGCAACAGTCGATATTAAAACGGGTGAAAAAACGGTGTTGGAATATCTGATCAAACCATTCAACAAAGCCAAAGAAGCCTTACGTGAGCGCTAAACAGAAATTCTCTTATACCTGAATTTAATGAATTATCTCATCTCTGATTCTTGCCTTCTCCCAAAACCCAACTGGGCTCAAGTGAAGGCGAGAATGAGGGCGATAATATCCTATGCCCTCTACAGTTTTATTTTTCACAGATTTTGCATTTCATCTTAATGGCCTAAACAATCTACAGCAACGCAGCAAATCCTTATTTTCGCCTCTTTTCAAGCCTGATGACACTGTGTATAACCATAAGTCACGCAATGAAAATGATAAGCATAGGCAAAACAGGTAAAAAACCGTTAGACTATGCATCTCTCTCATTCAATGTCGTTTCAGACAAATAAGAAGGTGAAGGTTGATGCCGCTCAATACTGTCGAAGAGCTTGTAGCAGATATCCGTGCAGGAAAAATGGTCATCCTCATGGATGATGAAGATCGTGAAAATGAAGGTGATTTAGTCATTGCCGCAACCCACGTTCGCCCTGAAGATATCAACTTCATGATCACACACGCGCGTGGTCTTGTTTGCTTAACCTTAAGTCGTGACCGTTGCCAGCAATTAAACCTACCGTTAATGGTTGATGCCAATGGTGCACAACACGGTACGAACTTTACTTTGTCGATTGAAGCTGCTGAAGGCATTACCACGGGTATTTCTGCCGCAGAACGTGCGCATACCATTCAAACCGCTGTCGCTGCACATGCCAAGCCTGCCGATATTGTTCAGCCTGGGCATATTTTCCCACTCATGGCACAGCCAGGTGGTGTATTGCACCGTGCAGGACATACCGAAGCAGGTTGTGATCTTGCCCGTTTGGCAGGTTTAGAGCCTGCATCGGTAATTTGTGAAATCATCAATGAAGACGGCACGATGGCGCGTCGTCCAGATTTAGAAATTTTTGCTGAAAAGCACGGGTTAAAAATTGGTACTATTGCCGATTTAATCCACTATCGCATGACCAATGAACAAACTGTAGAGCGTTTGGATCAGCAAAGCATCGACACCGAATATGGTACTTTTGACTTATATCGCTACCGTGAACTGGGGAACCCAGACATTCACTTGGCATTGGTCAAAGGCGAGCCGAAAGAAGGCGTTACCACAGTACGTGTGCATGGTTTTAATCCAACCCGTGATTTGCTGAAGCTGAAAAAAGCAGATGGTTCGGCAACTTGGAATTTAGACCGTGCTTTAAAAGAAATTGCCAACAGTGAACGTGGTGTTTTGGTCTGGATTGGTCAAGCTCAATTGCAAGACTTGGGCCCTGCTCTAGACAGCCTTAAATCCCCGAAACAAGGCAAAGCCAATGCTGCATTGTCACAGCAATACCAAACCATTGGCGTGGGTGCACAAATTTTACGTGATTTAGGCGTTGAAAAAATGAAGCTACTCAGCTCACCATTACGTTTCAATGCTTTATCAGGCTTTAACTTAGAAGTGGTGGAATATATCACCGCAGATCCAACATCAGAGAAATAATCGAGGTTGCTATGGCAATTCGCCGTATTGAAGGTTTATTACATCTCGCTAGCGAAGGCCGTTATGCGATTTTAGTCGGTCGTTTTAATAGTTTTGTGGTTGAGCATTTGCTTGATGGCGCAATTGACACATTGAAACGTCATGGCGTATCAGAGGATAATATCACCGTTGTTCATGCACCAGGCGCTTGGGAACTTCCTGTTGTGGCTAAAAAATTAGCTGCATCGAATGGTTATGATGCCATTATTGCACTCGGCGCAGTGATTCGCGGTAGCACTCCACACTTTGACTTTGTTGCAGGTGAATGTGCCAAAGGCTTAGGTGTGGTTGGTTTAGATACTGGCTTACCTGTGATTAACGGTGTATTGACTACGGATAGTATTGAACAAGCAATTGAACGCTCTGGAACAAAAGCAGGTAATAAAGGAAGTGAAGCTGCCTTAACTGCAATTGAAATGGTTAACTTGTTAAAGGCTATTTAACGCTATGTCGCAAACACTTCAAGCAACTTATGCAGCAAAACGTAAAGCACGTCGTTTTGCTGTGCAAGGTATTTATGAATGGCAGATGAGCCACAATCCAGTACATGAAATTGAAGCACGTACCCGTGTGGAAAATGCCATGCACAAAGTGGATCTCGGCTATTATCATGAATTGTTGACTCAAGTGGTTGCCAATCATGAAGCATTGGATGCATTACTGGTGCCTGTTCTTGATCGTGACATTCAAGCCCTCGATGGTGTTGAACTCGCCACCTTACGTTTAGGTGCTTATGAGTTAGAACAACATCTGGAAATTCCATACCGTGTGGTATTGGATGAAGCGATTGAATTGGCAAAACACTTTGGTGGTGCAGACAGCCACAAATACATCAATGGTGTATTAGACCGTCTTGCCAACAGCTTACGTGCAGCAGAAAAGCAACAAAGCAACTAATTCAAAGTATTGAGTCGATTGTTGTATGGCTGAGTTTTCCATTATTGAGACCTATTTCAACAGACCGCGTCCCGATGCAGTCGATTTAGGTGTCGGTGATGACTCAGCTCTGCTCACCCCTCCGCCGCAACAACAATTGGTCATTTGTGCCGACACTTTAGTCGCTGGACGACATTTCCCCCTCGATACCAACCCACATGCGATTGGTTGGAAATCGGTTGCGGTCAATTTATCTGACATTGCCGCCATGGGTGCCACCCCACACAGTATATTATTGGCATTGAGCCTACCCCAAATTGATCACGACTGGCTCAAAGGGTTTAGTCAGGGTTTACATGATTGTTGCGATCAATTTGGGGTAAGTTTAATTGGTGGAGATACCACACAAAGCCCGCATCTCACCATTTCCGTTACCGCCTTAGGCTGGATTGAACAAGGACATGCCATTCCACGTTCAGGCGCGCAAGTCGGTGATTATATTTGCGTCAGCGGACAAGTCGGTGATGCCGCTTTTGGTTTAGATCATCTCGATCATCCTTTAAAACAACGTCTCGACTACCCAACACCACGTTGTCAACTTGGACAACAACTCAAAGGTCTGGCTTCAAGCATGATTGATGTTTCAGATGGCTTGGCACAAGATTTAGGGCATATTCTCAAAGCCTCTCAGGTCGGTGCTTGTATTGAACTCAGCCAACTGCCTATAGATGCTGCATTAACCGAATTACCACAACAAAAGCAGTGGCAATATGCCTTGGCAGGTGGCGATGACTATGAGTTATGCTTTACAATAAGCCCACAAAATTATCAGCAGCTTTTGCAAAAACCGCTGAATACCCCTATTCATATTATTGGCAAAATTAACAATCAAAACCGCTTAAGCTTTGAACAGAATGGCGTAGATCGTTCACTTCATTTTCATGGATACCAACACTTTGCAAAAACCCGCGATTAATTTCAAAGCCATGTCTTGGACTGACCGACTGATTGTATGCTGTGGTGTTGGCTTCGGTTCAGGTCTACTACCCAAAGCTCCCGGTACCTTTGGTTCGGCCTTTGCCCTACTGTTCATTCCCATTTGGTTCGCGCTTGGTTTCATTCCAAGCCTTTTTGCCATTGCCATCATGTCCCTCGTTGGCATATATATCTGTGGACGTACTGCACAGGTTATGGGCGTACATGATGATGGTCGTATTGTTTGGGATGAATTTGCAGGACAATCGATTACCTTTTTACCCCTGATTTTTATCAATCAAATCAGCTGGGTCTGGGTAATTGTGGGTTTTGCCCTATTCCGACTATTTGATGTGTGGAAACCTTGGCCAATACGTGTCATTGATCGTCAGGTCGAAGGTGGTTTTGGCATCATGCTGGACGATATTATTGCGGGTCTTTGGGCCGCATTATGTATTTATATTTATTTATCTTTTACTTTGGTTTAGCCATCACTAGGATTCAACATGTCTACCACCGTGATTATTCTTGCAGCAGGTAAAGGCACGCGCATGCGTTCAAATTTACCAAAAGTATTACAACCTCTTGCAGGACGCCCACTCTTGGGTCACGTGATTAATACCGCAAAAAAATTACAAGCAGATCATATAATTACCATTTACGGTCATGGCGGTGCTTTGGTGCAAAATGCGTTTGCGCATGAACAGGTACAGTGGGTCGAACAAGCTGAACAGTTGGGCACAGGTCACGCAGTCAAAGTGACTTTGCCTGTTTTACCACGTGAAGGTGTATCACTGATTTTATCGGGAGATGTACCTTGTATTACAGAGCAAACTTTACAAAAGCTACTCGATGTTTCACGTGAAACCCAAATTGGCTTGGTGACACTTACCCTTGCTGATGCCACGGGTTATGGTCGTATTGTACGTGAAAACGGTAAAATTCAAGCGATTGTTGAACATAAAGATGCGTCTGAAGCCCAGCGTCAAATTCAGGAAATTAACACGGGTATTTACTGTGTCAGCAATGCCAAATTACATGAATGGCTGCCAAAACTGAGCAATAACAATGCGCAGGGTGAATATTACCTGACCGATATTGTGGCGATGGCAATTGCCGATGGTTTAGAAGTTGCATCGGTAGAACCTCAACTGGCTTTTGAAGTAGAAGGCGTGAATGACCGTGTGCAATTGGCTGCATTAGAACGCGAGTTCCAGAACTTCCAAGCCAAGCAACTCATGCAACAAGGTGTGCATTTAATTGACCCAACCCGTTTTGATTTACGTGGTAATCTCACTGCAGGTAAAGACGTTCGCATTGATATTAACGTAATTATTGAAGGCGATTGCGAACTGGGTGATGGCGTAGAAATTGGTGCAGGTTGTATCCTCAAAAACACCAAAATTGCTGCGGGCACTAAAGTTCAGCCGTATAGCGTATTTGACCAAGCGGTTGTAGGTGAAGCTGCGCAAATTGGTCCATTCTCACGTTTACGTCCGGGTGCGGTATTGGCCAATGAAGTGCATATTGGCAACTTTGTTGAAGTGAAAAACAGTCAAATTGGTTTAGGCTCCAAAGCCAACCACTTTACCTACTTAGGTGATGCCGAAGTGGGTGCAGGCAGCAATATTGGTGCAGGTACGATTACTTGCAATTATGATGGTGCCAATAAATTTAAAACCATTATTGGTGACCAAGTCTTTATTGGTTCAAATAGTTCATTGGTTGCACCTGTCACCATTGCCAATGGTGCAACGGTAGGCGCAGGCTCGACCATTACCCGTGATGTTGCAGAACAGTGTTTAGCTGTGGAACGTTCTAAACAGTTCACTAAAGAAAATTATCAACGTCCACAGAAATTGAAAAAATAAGAGGAAGTTCCTATGTGCGGTATTGTCGGTGGCGTTGCAGAACGTAGTATTACCAATATCCTCATTGAAGGTTTAAAGCGTTTAGAATATCGCGGTTATGATTCCGCAGGTTTGGCATTGATTAGTCAAGGTCAGGTCTTGCGTGAGCGTCGTGTCGGTAAAGTAGCAAATCTTGAGCAAGCAGTACTAGATTCTCAAGTCACAGGTTCACTCGGTATTGCCCATACACGTTGGGCAACACATGGCAAACCGACAGAAAACAATGCACATCCGCATATTTCTGGCAATGTTGCTGTCGTACACAACGGTATTATCGAAAATTATCAAGAACTGAAAGATGAGCTAGAAGCTTTAGGCTATATGTTCAGCTCTCAAACGGATACTGAAGTGGTTGCGCACTTGGTCAACCATGCTCTTAAAACTGCACCGAATTTATTGGTTGCGGTACAGCAAGTCGTGCCTCAACTGAAAGGTGCTTATGCTCTGGGAATTATCCATACCGATTATCCAGATGAATTGATCACGGTACGTGAAGGTTCTCCTTTGGTGATTGGTGTCGGTATTGGCGAAAACTTTATCAGTTCAGACCAATTGGCGTTATTGCCGATCACCAACCGTTTTATGTATTTGGAAGAAGGTGATATCGCACGCTTAACTCGCGACAGCATTGAAGTTTTTGTAAACGGTCAAACGGTTGAACGCCCTGTAAAAGAGTTGGATGCAACTGTAAGCAATGCATCGAAGGGTGAATATAAACACTACATGCTCAAAGAAATTTATGAGCAGCCTGAAGCAATTCAACAAACCATTTCACAAGCATTAAATGGCAACGCTTTACGTGAAGATTTCCTGAAAGATGCTGAACTTGATTTTGCCAACATCCAACAGGTACAGATTATTGCCTGCGGTACCAGCTACCATGCAGGGATGATTGCAAAATACTGGTTTGAACAGCTAATTAACTTGCCATGTCATGTGGAAATTGCCAGCGAATACCGTTATCGCACCCCAGTCATTGTGAATAACACATTGTATGTGTGCATTTCACAATCTGGTGAAACTGCAGATACTTTAGCTGCTTTACGTGATACGCAAAAACGTGCTGCTGCAAAAGGCTTAAATATTAGCACCATGACCATTTGTAACGTGGCAACTTCATCTATGGTGCGTGAAACCAATCATAGTTTGTTGACACTCGCAGGCCCTGAAATTGGTGTGGCATCGACCAAAGCCTTTACGACACAATTGGCAGCATTAATGCTATTGGTGCTCAAAATTGGTCAGGTGAAAAATGCAATTGCAGCGACAGAAACAGCTGAAATTATTGCAGGCTTATGGCACACACCAAAAGTGATTTTAGATACTTTGCAAAATGATACGGCAATTTTACGTTTGTCTGAATTGTTTGTAGAGAAAAATCACTGCTTGTTCTTGGGTCGTGGCACACAATTCCCAATTGCCTTGGAAGGTGCTTTGAAACTGAAAGAAATTTCATATATTCACGCAGAAGGTTATGCTGCGGGTGAATTAAAGCACGGCCCATTGGCATTGGTAGACAATGACATGCCTGTGGTGATTTTAGCACCGCAAGATGACATGCTGGATAAACTGAAATCCAATATGGAAGAAGTACAGGCACGTGGTGGTGAGCTGTTTGTATTTGCAGATGAACACAGCGGCATTCCTGCAGATAAAGAGCGTCAGCATGTGGTTTATGTACCGCAAGTCAGCGCGTTGCTTGCGCCAATTGTGTATAGCATTCCTGTGCAGTTGTTGTCTTATCATGTGGCGGTTTTACGTGGTACAGATGTCGACCAGCCTAGAAACTTGGCAAAAAGCGTAACAGTGGAATAATGTTGATTAAATTCAATGATTTAAATTTAATAAAATTATTTTGAATCACCTAAAAAATCCGCAGTCGGCTTCATTTTTAGAAATTTAGTACTGCGGATTTTTTATGTCTGATGCTTTTATTTTTCGCATAGCTGCAGCGCATTGTAAGTGATATTAATATTTTTGCAGACAATGAAAACTTTTATAAAACAAACAACCTAAGTCATTTAACCGCACTATTTTCCAAAAATGTTGTTTATTTATTCAGTCAGTACAATGACATGCAAAAAATGATTGACCCTATTTTTGCATCATGTATTATACACCGCATGCGGGAATAGCTCAGTTGGTAGAGCACAACCTTGCCAAGGTTGGGGTCGCGAGTTCGAGTCTCGTTTCCCGCTCCAAATTCAAAAAGCCTCAATCGAAAGATTGAGGCTTTTTTATTGATTTTATATTATGTTATCCCCAATCATACTTTCTTTATTATCTTTTATTTCACAGTTTCGGGCCCCAAATACGACATATTCGTAGGTAGTTGCAAAAAATAAATGCATTAAAATCATTAGATTTCTTTAATCCAATAGAATCTCATCAGCCAATCAAGCATCTCATTATCGACCAACTGGCATAATTTCATAAATCCATTTTTTTGTGTTTTAATGGTGATATCACAATGTAAAACACAATATTATGGATTTAATATTCAAAAAACCTGAAGAAGTTGTTGCTTTATTATGTGAGAGGCTTCGTAAAGAACGCCTTTATCTGGAAATGACTCAGGCAGATGTTGCTGCGCGTGCGGGTATTGGTGTGAATACTGTATCTAATCTAGAAGCTGGTCGAAATGTTTCATTTGAAAATTTAGTACGTGTTGCCATGGTGCTCGGCCGATTAAAAGAATTAGAGGAACTTTTCAAACCACATTTAAATAGTGTAGATGACATGCTCCGCTATGAGAGTAATACGGCTCGCCAACGTATGAAAAGGAAATGAATCCATGCTCAAAAAACTTGATGTTTACTACAATGGATGGGGCGAATATTGGCTTTGGGGCACACTAGTTTCCTCAACTGCAATCACAGGTCGACCATTGATTGCTTTTGAATACAGCGCAGAAGCAATTAGTAAAGGTTTAGAGCTTTCATCTTACCTACTTCCGCTAAAAGGTGACCCATTAAGAAAGAACTTTCCTGCACATCAAATGGGATTACCAGGCCCTATATACGATGCCTTACCCGATGGCTGGGGCATGCTCCTGATGGATCGCTTATTTAAAAAAAATGGACTTAATCCAGCACGAGTTGGGCCTTTAGAACGCCTCACGTATATTAGTACACATGCAATGGGGGCATTATCCTTTGAACCTTCAGCATCCGAGTTAACATTAGCTGAAAATATTCCATTGCTAAGACTCGCTCAAGAAGTTCAGGAAGTTCTCAAAGGAGAAGGTGCCGAATTTTTACAGCATTTATTAATTATGGGCGGGTCTCCACAAGGTGCAAGGCCAAAAGCACTTGTTTATCGTGATCCTGTCACTAATGAATTCTCAACAGTTCACTCACATCAACATGAAGCTTGGCTGATCAAATTTCCCGCTCAGCAAGAGCATCCTGAAGTTTGTGCAATTGAAACTGTTTATGCAGAATGTTTGCGTCATTGTCATATTGACACCCCAGACACCCAATACTTCACTCTTCCGAATGGCCTAACTGCATTTGCCTCAAAAAGATTTGACCGCTGCGATGGCATGCGCATCCCTATGCAAAGTTTAGCTGCCTTTACAGGGGCTGATTTTAAATCACCTGGGAGTTTAGACTACAGCAACTTTCTTCGTGCTACACACTTTTGTACCAATGATATTCGCGAAAAAGCGATTGCATTCAAGCGCGCTGTTTTCAATGTGGTGTTCAATAATCGAGATGATCATTGCAAAAACTTTTCGTTTTTAATGTCTCAAAATGGACAATGGAAACTCGCCCCAGCCTACGACGTTACTTTCTGTGAAGGCCCAGGTGGATATCATCAAATGGATATTATGGGTGAAGCACTGGATATTACTCGGTCTGCCATTGTCAAACTGGGCATTCAGGAAGCAGAGCTTTCTATTCAAGAGGTTGATGAAATGATTAACTCAATTTGCGAAGTTGCCAGCCGATTTACGAAGATTGCTCATGATCTATTACCTGAACAAATTAGATCTGAAACTCTCCAAATGATCCAAAATAGGATTGAGCATAATATTCATTTATTGAATTGAATATAAACCATCCGATTTAATCAAAAGCAATCTGGAAATACATATAAAATTTAATCAATAACAGATCAGTGATAAACCCCGAACCCAAGATGGTATATCCACTGCGGGCTTTGGTCATTATAAACAGACAAAGACAACTTACATCCCTCTTGCACTGCAAGCCCATACTCTAATGTTAGCTCCTTGAGTTGCGCAGGTGATAAACTCAACCAAGCATTATCAGGAGCTGGTTCAATATTAAAAGTGACACTTTTAACAGCTTGCTCATATTTTCCAGTCTGAATATTCAGTTCTACGGAATCTGGAAAATGCTGATAAATAGATAATTCATCATCCTCAACATCAAAGCTATATACTTCCTGATTTTGCATATCTCTTAGACATGTATCTTTATATAACTGTTCCGTTAGCAAAGCTGCATTCACCTGAATATTAGAAAAGAGTTGTTCACCTTCTGAAGCAAAAAAGTCCTGATTAAACTTTTGAATTTGTTCATCATCATATTTTGTAAAGTCGCAGGTATTGGCATTGAATCTAAGTCTGGCATCAACCACCAGTTCATTATTAGACCAAGGCAAAAGTTGCGATAAATCTTGCGATTTATATTGTTTTTTGGTGTCCACATAACCTTCATAACCAGGCCGATTAAATACCGCCTGCTTTTTTGGCTGAGTTCTATCTTTATTTGCACAGTATTTATAGTTAAATTGTGGAATTACAATGTTGGGATGTTGCACAATATTTAAGCGATGTCGATTAACACGCCCTGCTGTCTGAACTATCGACTGCACACTTGAAGCATCAATAATCGCCCAGTCAAAATCATGATCGCGCCCAACTTCTTCTACAGGCGTTGCAATCACAATCAATGGAATATCTATAGAGTTAGAGGTCCGAACGATACTTAATATCTCTTCATCCGTATAAATATGTTCATTTCCCGTTGGACGTTTTGTGCCATTTTTATGCCGCGTGAGCAAAAAGTCGAGTCGTTTTTCTTTGTGGAATCGTGAAATTAGCCAATCATGAGCATGGTAACAAGCAATCTGTGCATGTGGTAGTCGGCCTGATAAATGCTTTGCTAAATCAATAGCATGTTTGATATTTGCCACACGGATTAAACCAAATGAAAGTTTTTTGTCCTGTTTTTTAAGTGACCATCGATGTTGTTGATGTAGAGCTTCTGTCTGCTCCAAAATCGTCCTTTTCCATTGATCAACAGAAGGATTTTCAATACTGGCTAAACGTGCCAAACGATATGGCTGTTCTGCTTTAACCGTAAGAACGTGCTGCAACTCATCTAAATGCTGTTGATAAACCTGATTAAATACTGATGGTTCATGGCTTTTTTGTACCAGTATTTTAGGCTTCAATTCATTGTCTGCAATCGCTGCAATAAATTTTTGTGGTTCCTTATATAAGGCTGCGCGAAGCTCGACTCCTGATTCAAAAGCGCGGTAAATGCTATCTGCGACTGTTGCTGAAAGCGTTGCAGATGAACAAATGACATGACGATCATACATTGCAGCCAATTGGACTAAACGCAATACAGCGATTAATGATTTAGGTTCATAACCATCAATTTCATCTAAAATCAGGTCACTGCTCATAATTCTGAGCAATGCTTTAACATGATGCCCTTGTCGGTGTGGTTCGCCTGCCGCGATTAAATAATCAATCGTGGATACCAATAAAGGCGAGGCTAAAACATTTTGAGCAACTTTATCTACTCCCCTTTTTCCTTTGACTATTTTAGTAAATAGAGGATGCAACCACTGTGGTAAGTCTTGATCCTATGCATAAGCATCAAATACAGGTTCTGGTAAATTTTCATCTTCATCAGCCACAGACGCATTTGCACGACTTTCATTAAATAACTTTTGGCTGACATGATCACCAATAATCACGGCAATTTCATCATCCGACAGATTCATGGAGCTTTTAAGTGCATCACCAGTCTGTAACGTTAATGAGCGAAGATTCAGTGCAATGGCAAGGCGTGGATCATTCGGTCTTAATATACATGCTGCACGCAGGTTCATTCTGGTTTTACCACTCCCCGTTCCTGCAATATTCAGCAATAAGCAAGGAGTATCTGGCATTTTATTGATTTGCTGAACCGTACCGGGTTTGTCGGAGACTTTTTATTTAAGTTAGGCCACTTGACCTAACGGTTTAATCTTATCATAGTACATTGCTTCAAATTCAAAAGGCGATACATAACCCAGTGCACTGTGTACACGCTTTTTATTGAACCAATCTACCCAGTTTAGTGTCGCAAGTTGTACATCCGCTAAACCTTGCCAATCTGCTTTTAGATATTCAATCACCTCTGTTTTGTATAAGCCATTCACCGTTTCAGCCAAAGCATTATCGTATGAATCACCCGTTGTACCGACTGATGCTCGTAAATTTGCTGCTTCTAAACGATTGGTATAGCGAATGGAAAGATATTGCACTCCTCTGTCGGAATGATGAATCACATTCTTTGGCATGCCTCGATCATGCAATGCTTGCTCCAGTGCATCAAGTACCATATCTGTATTCATCCGTGTTGATACTTTCCATCCAACAATTGCTCGCGAGAACACATCAATAATAAAGGCGGTGTAGACCCAGCCAGAATTGGTTTGAATATACGTAAAGTCACTGACCTGAGAAGCATTGCTTCGCAAGGGTCAGGTCGATCAGCACTAAAATTCCATTTCACTAAATCATCTGCTCGTTTTTGATCATCTCGGCTGCGGGTGGTTTGTTTATTCTTCCCACGCCAAACACCTTGTATACCTAGCTTTTGCATCAATCGAGCAACTGTACAACGTGCGATAACATAACCTTCACGTTTCAATTGTTGCCAGACCTTACGCACACCATATCGACCTAAACTTTCTTTCCAAATACGTTTGATTTGCTCTGCATGAT
>NZ_VPEY01000037.1:0-14091 GCF_013416935.1 Acinetobacter sp. YH1901141
AGACACACTACTCCATCCTATGGCAAAAACCATAAGAAAACAAAACCAAAGTTTTTTGGAGAGATGAGTCAACACGAATGCTATCTAGGAATAGAATTTAATCCAAAATATCTTAACGGAATTTCAACTATTTACAACTCAATATAATTTAGTAGTTTCTCTAAAATTAACATAATACACCTTATACGAAATTATTTTGTTAGAACCCATTTAAAGTGTCTATATTCTCACCAATAAAAATGTCTGGTTTATGATGGTTTTTATCACCATGGACTGGATATAAAATATAGATGCTGATCACTATGTCTGACAAAGAAATTCAACGTCTTGCAGTTCTGCAAGACGTTCGAGATCATCGTATTACCCAGGTCCGTGCTGCTGAAATCCTGAATCTTTCCACCCGTCAAATTACCCGGTTATTGCAGAAGCTCAATCAAGATGGTGTCTCAGGTATGGCACATGCCAGTCGTGGTCAACCTGGCCATCGTCGCCATGATGACTTGTTAAAATCAAAGTGCCTTTCCATTATTGCTGAACATTTGCTGGGCTTTGGACCCACCTTGGCGCATGAAAAGCTCAGCAGCATGTTTGACCTGAATATCCCGGTAGAAACGCTTCGGCGCTGGATGACGGCCAATGACCTGTGGATTCCTCGATCCAAGCGCCTGAAGCGTCCATATCAGCCACGTTATAACCGTGATTGCTTCGGTGAACTGATTCAGATTGATGGCTCATATCATGACTGGTTCGAAGGACGCGCTGCTAAGTGCTGTTTATTGGTGTATATCGATGATGCTACTGGCAAGCTGTTGCATTTGCGCTTTTGTGAGGCTGAAACAACCTTTGACTATATGCTTTCAACCCGAGCCTACATTGAACAATACGGCAAGCCTTTGGCCTTTTATAGCGATAAACACTCGGTATTCCGAGTCAATCAAAAATCGAGTCAAGATAGTAAGATCACGCAATTTGGCCGGATTCTGAATGAGTTAAACATTGATATTATCTTCGCCAATTCCCCACAGGCCAAAGGCCGTGTAGAACGTGCCAACAGAACCCTTTAGGACCGCCTGATTAAGGAGATGCGCCTGGAAGGCATGGGTTCGATTGCCGAAGCCAATGCATGGCTACCCTGCTTTATTGAGCATTTCAATCAGAAGTTCGCTAAATGTGCACGAAACTCAAAGAATTTACATCGACCATTAGCCGAATCTGATCTTGAACTGGATGATATTTTTACCTGGCAGGAACCGCGTAAGGTCACCAAGAATCTGACTCTGACCTATGACAAGTGTATTTATATGCTTGAACCGACAGAGCTGAATCATAAGCTTGCTGGGCAATACATTTCATTTCTGGAGTACCCGGATGGAACTATCGCCATCATGTATGAGGGACGGAAGATCTATTATAGCGTCTTCAATAAACTGGCTGGACTACAGCAAAATGCAGTGGTTGAGAATAAAAGATTAGGTTCGGTTCTGGCCCATATCCAGCAACAGCATGAAGCATTGGAAAAACAGAATAAACGTTCCCGCCTCAAGAAAAGTATGCCGAGTCGTAAAGCTCAGAAAGCTGTTATTGAACAAAGAAATTTAAATCCTGTGCTTGACTCTTGTGGTTAAAAACAGGACATTTTAAATGGTTTATCGCATAGACATTTTAATTGGTGAATAACAACACTTGTATATTAATATCAATAACTTAAAAATTTCACACTGATCACAAAATGCCCAAAAATCCGATTTTGAAACAAGTCGGCTTAAAAATGATCAATTTTGGCATTTTCCGAATGTTATCAACTCTTCCAGGGTAAAAACTATCCCCAATTTCTGTGGATGAAATTTAGGCTATTTTGTAGGCCTAGGCTTACGTGAATCTCGGCCCTTTGCTGCTATGCGGCATACTGGAATTTTCATATTATTGAATGGTCAGGAACAGGAAGTTCCATATAATAAAAAATAAGCACCAGGATGGCGCTATATAAGACATGCAAGAGCACAAAGACCTAATGTTCCAATAAAAAACCCCGGCAGGATGCCGGGGTTTTTTATTTGTATAAGCTATTTAAATAATAGCTTGTTCTTTTAAATGAGATAGTGCAGCAAGAATATATGATGAGTTGAAGGTTACATCGGTATAGGTTGATGGAGATCGACTTCCAGTTTCCTTAAAAATCTTATAAAAATTATCAACTTCATCAGTGCTTAAAGGGCGAATATTATCTTTGTTATTGTGAACAAATAATTTTCCGTCCTCACTAAACATAATAAATTTAGATTTTCTAGATTCAGTTTCTAAATTAACTGGTGTAGAAAAAAATTTAACGAGAGTTTCATATAGATTAATATTCATGTAACTTAACCCTTTGTTTTCATGTATATATTTTTTCGATAAGCTCTCAATACTCATAGAAATAGCTTCTCTGGCTAAAAATGATTTCGTTCTTTGACTCTTTTCAGCCAGTTGATCTAACTGTTTTTCTAATTCTACAGGTAATCGAAGCATCAACATTATAAACAACCCAATCTAAATGTATATCAATTAGAGTATATCATTAAGATGGTAGTTTCAAATTTTTTGAACCGCTCTTTCTCTGATTTCAGGGGTATATTTTAATTTTGTCATCGGAATAGTCTCTCAGAATATTGACTCTCCGACAAACCCGGTACGGTTCAGACTGTGATCCACCACTGACTTGCATCAAGGCAAGGGTTTTACCTTGGGTAGCACGGATTGCTCCTCCTGCAAGTGGAATCCAGTCTATTTGTGATTTAAAAATGGAACTCATAGAACCATGACGTTCAGGTGAACACCAGACCATACCTTCAGACCATGCAAGAAGCTCATGCAGTTCTTTTACTTTTGGATGCTCAGTATCCGCATCTTCTGGCAAAGGAAGGCCCCACAAGTGATAGATACAGATAAAGCACACATATGGAGGTGCTTTGTCACGGTTAAAATGGGAAAGAAAATGTCCACCAGATCTTGAGCACAGGCAGGTTAAGTATAAAAATAACGTGATCGAATGTAATCATGGCAAGCTAAAGCGGATCATTAGGGCCACTTTAGGATTCAAATCGATGAAGACGGCTATGTCACAATTAAAGGAATTGAGGTTATGCGTGCTCTACGCAAAGGACAAGCTTCATTATTTTATAACGGTAATATTCTAGGAGAAGTTTGGCTAGTAAATAGAGTTTTCGGTCTCTAAGCTTTTTTGAAGGGAAAATCATCGACTCAGATCCCTATTTGCAACAGTGCCGTTGTTAGTGGTTTGACCCACTAACAACTAACACGTTGGCTATTCATTGAGTAAATCCTAAACTCAACTAATTCTTTTATTTATCAGACAACCATTTTTCGACATTCGACGGCACATTCACGGCAAGCATCAGCACATTGCTGGCAGTGTTGATGCTCATGTTGGCTACATTCATCTGCACAGTATTCACAAGCCTTGGCACAAAGCTCACAAATTTCTTTCATAAAAGGAGATTCATTTTGCTGCATACGAGCACAGAGCTGACAAATATCTGCACAATCTAGACAACGCTGAATACATTCTCGCATCATCTCCAGATTTTCTTCTTTTAGACAGGCATTTGCACAACTGGCACAGGTAAGGGAACAGCTCATACATGCCTTTGCGCAATCTGAAAATTGGATATCGTTCATCATACTTACCTAAAGTCACTTGATTTAGGAATAAGCTAATCAAAAAAAAAGATATACACTAGGACGATTAGGTAAGGGAAAGTAAAATAGTCATAGATTTTGTTAAATGGTTTTAGGAGAGTGTAAATAAAACTGTGTAAACGCTTAAACTATCCCTCAACGCTGTTGGGGGGCAACACAGGTGTTTACCATGAAAGATGAAGCAATGCTGGCATTGGCAAAAGAATTTGCTAAGAACTTAAAAACAGAAGCTGACCTGAATAATTTCAGTAAAGCTTTAAAGAAACTCACCGTTGAAACTGAATAGCCACCGATTTTGTAGACACCTTTTAGTTAGATAAAATGGCTAATTAACGAGGTGCTTATGAGCAGTAAACGATACCCTGAAGAATTCAAAATTGAAGCAGTAAAACAAGTCACTGAGAAAGGTCATAGTGTGGCTGAAGTTGCTACACATTTAGGAACCACTACACATAGTCTGTATGCTTGGATCAAACGTTATGATCCACAGCAGCCCAAGACAACAGAATCTAGTGATCCAACTACAGAATTAGCGAAATTAAAAAAAGAGCTGCAAAGGGTCACTGAAGAAAGGGACATATTAAAAAAGGCCGCGGTGTACTTCGCAAGCCAGTCCAAATGAGGTACGCCTTTATTCGGGACAACCAACATATATGGTCTGTTCGTCGTTTATGTTCAACGTTAGATGTTCATCACAGTGGTTATTACGCCTGGTTAAAGAAACCTACCAGTATAACTGCGAGGAAGCGGCAACAGCTTTCAGGATTAATTAAACAGTTCTGGTTGGAATCTGGCAGAGTCTACGGTTATCGCAAGATTCATTGTGATTTGAAAGGCACTGTTGCAAATAACCACGAATGGTAAGCTGAAGACTGTTTTAGCTAAAGGTGCAGTATATGAATCCTTTCCATGGTCGGCATTTTCAGGGCGAAATCATTCTTTGGGCTGTGCGCTGGTATTGTAAATATGGCATTAGCTATCGTGAACTGCAGGAAATGCTGGCCGAACGTGGTGTGAATGTTGATCACACGACGATTTATCGTTGGGTTCAACGTTATGCTCCTGAAATAGAAAAACGTTTACGCTGGTATTGGCGTAATCCTACAGGTCTGAGCTCGTGGCATATTGATGAAACCTATGTAAAAGTGAATGGACGATGGTCTTATCTGTATCGTGCAGTCGATCAACGTGGCGATACCATTGATTTTTATCTTTCTTCTAGACGTAATACCAAATCAGCATATTGTTTTCTTGGAAAAATTTTAAATAATGTGAAGAAGTGGCAAATTCCACAAGTGATCAACACGGATAAAGCGCCCACATATGGACGTGCTTTATCACGGTTAAAACGGGAAGGTAAATGTCCACCAGACCTTGAGCACAGGCAGATTAAGTATAAAAATAACGTGATTGAATGTGATCATGGTAAGCTAAAGCGGATCATCAGGGCCACGTTAGGATTCAAATCTATGAAGACGGCTTATGCCACAATTAAAGGTATTGAAGTCATGCGTGCACTACGTAAAGGCCAAGCTTCGTCATTTTATTATGGTCAGCCTCAGGGTGAAGTCTATCTGGTGAATAGAGTTTTCGGTCTCTAAGTACTTTTTAAAGGGAACATCATCGACTCAAATTTCTATTTGCAACAGTGCCATTCAACATTTCCTGAAATTTCGGTCGGTCGGTATTTTTACCTGAAGCACGGTCAACAAAAATCCGGTCGACTTCAATTCCCTCAAGTTGACGTCCCGTATTTTGCTCGACCGAACTCACTCGCACATAGCCTACTTTTTGGCCTTTCACTTTTTACGCCCCAATTGGATAAAAATGAACAATTTCGTAAATTATAAATCTTTAATACCAAAGTTACATGTTACTTATGATTAAAAAACATTTAAATGGTACATGTTTTTAAGAACTTTTAAAATGTAATTTTAGGGTTTACTCTAAATTTACATATTTAAATAACGAGTTTTTTCTCACTCATAAGAATTTGCAAGAATATATATACACTTATTGGCATTGAGTAATTTAAATAAAATCAATATACGTATTTGCATATATATGGAAATTCATATATAAATATATCTGAGTTTCTAATAGCAGAGTCAGTCAAAATGTTCTCAACCATAAAGATTTATCACAATCCTGAGTGTGGTACATCAAGGAATACCTTAGCTTTAATTCAAAATACAGGAATTGAACCAACCGTTATTGAATATCTAATTACCCCACCTTCGAAAGCAGAATTAATTGAACTTATTCGTAGTGCTGGTTTAACTGTTAGAGAAGCAATTCGTAAAAATGTACCTCCATATTCTGATTTAGAAATTGATCGGGAAGATTGGTCTGATGAACAGCTTTTAAACTTTATGCTTCAACATCCCATTTTGATTAACCGCCCATTTGTTGTTACTGATTTAGGTACACGTTTGTGTCGTCCTTCTGAAGTTGTTTTGGATATTCTCCCGTCACCTCAAAAAGGCGCATTTAGCAAAGAAGATGGTGAAAAAATTATTGATGAAAATGGCCAAAGAATTAAATAGCACTTTCTCATCTCTTGAATGGAAAGAATGTGAAGAAGACTTATATGGATCAAGTTAATTTTTTTAAATGCTTATCAGATGAAACACGTCTCAATATAGTGACATTAATTGTTGAAAATAAAGAACTATGTGTGTGTGATTTGACTGAAAAACTACAACTCAGTCAACCTAAAATTTCCAGGCATTTAGCCCTCTTACGTGCTTCAGGGCTACTTCAAGATCGCAGACAAGGCCAATGGGTTTACTACAGTATCAATCCAAAATTGGCCGACTGGTGTTATGAAATTTTAGATATTTTGAAGACGGTTCAATCTCAATCAAAGCCGGATGATCAACACCCCCTTTCTGTAAATAGTTATTGTGAGTAATTCAATGAAATTTTTATTTTTATGTACTGGAAATAGCTGCCGTAGCATTTTGTCTGAAGTTTTGTTTAATAGCCGAGCACCAGAAGGTTGGAAAGCCTATAGCGCTGGGAGTAAGCCTTCAGGTCAAGTTCACCCGCTAACTTTAGAATCCCTTGAAAACTTAGGATTATCTACCGAAGGTTTATGGAGTAAAACAATTAATGATTGTGAACAATATCAACCTGATGTTGTGATCACAGTATGTGATTCTGCTGCTCAAGAAGCATGTCCACTTTATTTGGGTGGAGCAATCAAGGCACATTGGGGCTTGGCTGATCCTTCACACTTAGACGTGAATAAAGAAGAAAAAATGAAAGCCTTTATGAGCACTGTTGAACATATCAATCGTCGCTTAGATGCTTTATTTAAACTTAATGTAGATAAACTATCTCGCTCAGAATTGATTGCAGCAATTAATCAAATTTCGAACGTTGAGTAAGTGAAATGTCTGAAAAACGCTTATCTTTTTTAGATCGCAACCTGACGCTATGGATTTTTATTGCCATGGCCTTAGGCATTGCCATCGGAAACTTCTTTCCTCAGGCTTCTGTCGCACTCGATAAATTAAGCATTGATTCAGTGAATATTCCAATCGCGATTGGTCTTATTCTAATGATGTATCCACCACTGGCAAAAGTGAACTATGCGACTTTGCCACAAGTGTTTAAGGATAAGAAAACCCTTACTTTATCCTTAGTACAAAACTGGCTGATCGCGCCAGTACTCATGTTTGCCCTGGCAATCATATTTTTACATAGTTATCCAGAATATATGACCGGTGTCATCCTGATCGGTCTTGCTCGATGTATTGCCATGGTTCTGGTGTGGAATGGCTTGGCGTGTGGTGATAATCAATATGTTGCAGCATTAGTTGCCTTTAACAGCATCTTCCAGATTCTATTTTTCAGTACCTATGCCTGGTTATTCCTGACCTTCCTTCCACCCTATTTTGGTGTCGCTTCGCAGGTCATTAATGTCGATTTCTGGACCATCACCCATGCTGTTCTGGTTTATCTTGGTATTCCGTTCTTATTAGGTTTCTTAACGCGATGGATTTTGGTGAAACAGAAAGGCGTGGAATGGTATGAAACCAAGTTCATTCCGAAAATCAGTCCGCTGAGTTTAATGGCTTTGCTGTTCACCATTCTGGCCATGTTTAGCCTAAAAGGCGGTGATGTCGTGAGTCTTCCGCTTGAAGTTTTACGCATCGCGATTCCTTTAACCATTTACTTCGTTTTAATGTTCTTCATCAGTTTCTTTATGAGTAAATGGATGGGCAATGACTATCCTAAGACCACAGCAATTGCATTTACCGCAGCGGGGAATAATTTTGAATTATCACTTGCAGTAGCGATTGCAACTTTTGGTATCGCGTCCCCTGTTGCTTTTACCACGATTATTGGCCCACTGGTCGAAGTTCCTGTGTTGATTGCCTTGGTGAGTGTTTCACTCTGGCTGAGAAAGAAAGTTTTTAAAGAGGCCTAACTCTATGAATCTCCCAAATGTAGATCTAAATCTTCTTGAGCAACCCACCTTTGAAAAAGTTCAAGCCAAAGAACTTGCTCATCCTCCGCGAATTTTGCTGCTGTATGGCTCTAATCGAGAACGTTCTTACAGTCGCCTTGCAGTTCTTGAAGCCGGTCGAATCCTTGAGCATTTTGGGGCGGAAATAAAAATCTTTCATCCTAAAGGGCTTCCTTTACCAGAAGATGCGGATACTGAGCATCCAAAAGTAAAAGAGTTGCATGAGCTTTTAGCATGGTCAGAAGGCATGGTCTGGTGTTCACCTGAACGCCATGGTTCTATGAGTTCCATCTTTAAATCTCAAATCGACTGGATTCCACTGGCAGGAGGGGCAATCCGTGCAACCCAAGGTAAAACTCTTGCCTTGATGCAAGTCAGTGGCGGATCACAGTCCTTTAACAGCCTGAACCAGATGCGTATTTTGGGGCGGTGGATGCGGATGATCACCATTCCAAATCAGTCTTCAGTTCCAAAAGCTTTTTTGGAGTTTGAAGAAGATGGACGAATGAAACCTTCGGCTTTCTATGACCGGATTGTGGATGTGATGGAAGAGTTATTTAAGTTCACCCTACTGACTCGTGGACAAAGCAAATACCTGACAGATCGTTATTCAGAACGTAAGGAATCAGCTGAAGAATTATCTAAACGTGTCAATCAGCGCAGTTTGTAAGCTGCCAGGTGATCTTAAATGCAAAAGAGACATTCTAAATTAATCATTCTTGGCTCAGGTCCTGCGGGTTACAGCGCTGCGGTATATGCAGCACGGGCTAATCTTAAACCCACTTTAGTTGCAGGCTTACAACTCGGTGGTCAATTAACCACGACCACTGAAGTCGATAACTGGCCGGGTGATCCAGAAGGTTTAACAGGCCCCGCACTCATGGAACGTATGCAAGCGCATGCGGAACGTTTTGGCACCGAAATCGTCTATGACCATATCAGTAAAGTGGATTTAAGCGTTCGTCCATTCGTGCTGAAAGGCGATATGGAAGAACTCACCTGTGATGCCCTGATTATTGCCACAGGTGCAACGGCACAATACTTAGGTCTTGAGTCTGAAGCCAAATTCATGGGGCAAGGTGTAAGTGCCTGTGCAACTTGTGACGGTTTCTTCTATAAGAACCAGAAGGTGATGGTTGTAGGCGGTGGTAACACTGCGGTTGAAGAGGCGCTTTACCTGTCTAATATTGCAGCTCACGTGACTTTAGTACATCGCCGAGATTCATTGCGTTCTGAAAAAATTCTACAAGACCATCTTTTTGCAAAACAGAAAGAAGGCAAAATTAGCATTCTTTGGAACAATCAAGTGGATGAAGTGTTAGGCGATAACACCGGAGTAACTGGAGTGCGTTTAAAATCCACTGTAGATGGATCAAAGCAAGATATTGAGGTACAGGGTTTATTCGTGGCAATTGGTCACAAACCAAATACTGAGATGTTTTCAGCGCAACTTGAGTTACGTGATGGCTATATTCAGATCCAAAGCGGAACAGCGGGGAATGCCACTGCTACTTCAGTGCCAGGTGTATTCGCTGCCGGTGATGTGGCTGATTCAGTTTATCGCCAAGCGATTACTTCAGCAGGCTCCGGTTGTATGGCTGCATTAGATGCTGAAAAATATCTTGATAGTTTAAGTTGATTTTGATGTTGTCATAAAAATATAGTGAATATTGTAAAAGCCCAGTCTTCAGGATTGGGTTTTTATATTAAAGAAAAAATAAAAGGGGACAAGGCTTTGAATCAGAAACAGACGGAAACTGATGTCATCATTATCGGTGGTGGACAGGCAGCTTTATCTACAGCTTATTTTTTAAAGCGAAAAAAAATACCATTTATTATTTTAGATGATCAAAATCAAGCAGGTGGAGCCTGGTTACATGCTTGGAATTCTTTGCGTCTGTTTTCACCGAATAGCTGGAGTTCCTTACCAGGTTGGGTTATGCCGAATACAGAACAAACGTATCCGACCAAGAAAGAAGTTATTGAATACTTGCAGCAATATGAGCAGCGTTACCACTTTCCGATTATTCGTCCTGTATATGTTGATCACGTCAAAAGCGAAGGAGAAGTATTGAGTGTGCATGCAGGTGAACAGACATGGAGAGCCAAGGCTGTAATCAGTGCAACGGGCACCTGGAGTCATCCTTATATCCCATCTTACCCTGGCCAAGAAAATTTCAAAGGTCTGCAATTACACTCCGCCCATTATCAAAATGCAGAACTTTTTAAAGATAAGCACGTCATGATAGTCGGTGGTGGAAATTCTGGAGCACAAATTTTGGCTGAAGTTTCCCAAGTGGCAGACACTCTTTGGATCACGCCAACACCTCCTCAATTTTTAGCAGATGATGTTGATGGCCGTGTACTGTTTTTACGTGCGACAGAGCGTTTAAAGGCACAATTAGAAGGCCGTACAATAGATCAGCCTGTTGGCGGTCTGGGTGATATTGTCATGATTGATTCAGTCAAAGATGCACGTGCACGAGGCGTTTTACATAGTGAGCGCCCATTTTCGGTTTTTACGGAAAATGGCGTGATTTGGGAAGATGGATCTTTTCAACAGGTTGATGCAGTGATTTGGTGTACTGGATTTAAAGCGACTTTAGACCATTTAAAGCCACTTGGAATAGTAGAGGAAAATAATACGATACTGGTTGAAGGAAGCAGATCAGTCAAACAATCTAACCTATGGTTAGTAGGATATGGTGAATGGACCGGACCTGGTTCAGCGACACTGGTGGGTGTTTCAAGGGCAGCGAGAGCCACAGTGGATGAAATCGTTGCTTATCTACACGAAGTTGATACTAAAAATTCTTTAGAAAAATAAGCTATCTACTCCCTTAGATGATTTTAAAGCCAATTCTTTTACTTTCATGCTTCAGCTATATCAGGTGAGTTAAAGTAATTCCATTTTCATAATTTTAGTCGCCCTACCTAATTATAAATACCAAGCCTTGAATAGATAAAAAATCTATTCAAGGCTTTAGTGTCATCTCAATAAAAGTACAGGTTTTATTGAGCTTGACAACAATTTGGTCGTCGTACTCCCAATAAAAAACTGGCGTATCTTTGAGTGACCATATGCACCAACCACCATCATATCAATAGCGTTTTTCTCTTGGTAATCTAATATTGATTTATCGACATCACCTTCAAGTACGATATCAATTACATTAAAACCATTATTTGCAAGCAGCTCTTTTGCCCAAGTAACTTGAGATGTCATATCACTATTTGGCTTACCAACATATACCACATGAGCTGTCAGGGTTTTTAATAAAGGACTATTTGCAATTTTGTCTACACAAATACGTGCAGTAGGACTTCCATCAAAAGCAATTAAAAAAGACTTAGGTGGACTAAAGGGTGCAGATGTTATTAATACGGGTTTATGAAGGGCACGAACAACATTTTCAATATGGGTTCCAACTTTACTGGAATCATGCTCGGTTTCAGTTCCATGCTTCCCCATAATAAGAACTCGAATGTCTTCTTCCATTCCCATAATTGTTTCTAAAAGACTGCCGTGACGTTGAAAACTTTGAGCATCAATAGAGAACTTCTCCAATAGATAATTCTTTGCTTCCCGAAGAAGAATTTGGCCATGCTCTAGCTCAATCTTCCCCTTACGCTCTTCAAGTTCAACCAACTCATTTAGCAATGTTTCTCGACTTCCCAAGCCGATTGCACCGCTTAAATCTTGTGGTGCTTTCGCTTTTGGCTTATCAATAACATGTAATAACTTAAGCGGTGAACTAAGTTTATCGCTAAACCAAGCTGCATAATCACAAACGGTATTTGTTGCTAATGATCCATCAATACATGCAATAATTTTTGACATAATTCATCCCTCTTAGTGGCTATTTAAGCGATCTAAAGCATCTGGCTTATCATGGATACCAAACTTATCGACTAAGGTTTTGCTGGCTTCATTCATTCCAATAAGTTCGACTTCTGTTCCTTCACGTCTAAACTTAATGACCACTTTATCTACGGCAGCGACCGCAGACACATCCCAGAAGTGAGCCTGGCTAACATCAATCACAACTTTTGAAAGTGCTTCTTTGAAATCAAATGCAGAAGTAAATTTATCTGCTGAGCTGAAGAACACTTGACCTGTTACCGTATAAATACGGGTATTTTCAGGTTCATTAAATTCGGACTGAATTGCCATGTAGCGTTCAATTTTATTGGCAAAAAATAATGCAGAAAGAAGTACACCGACTAATACGCCATAAGCCAAGTTATGTGTTGCAACGACCACGACGACTGTAACGATCATCACGATATTGCTAGAAACTGGATATTGGCGAATATTTCGTAATGAATCCCAGTTAAATGTTCCGATTGCTACCATGATCATGACCGCAACCAGTGCAGCCATTGGAATGACTTTGAGCCAGTCACTGATAAACACCACCATAATTAACAGGAAGACCCCAGCACTAAATGATGATAAACGGGTACGTCCACCAGATTTCACATTAATAATGGATTGACCAATCATGGCACAGCCTGCCATTCCGCCTAAAAAGCCAGATGCGACATTGGCAACACCTTGTCCTTTACACTCACGGTTTTTATCACTATTGGTATCGGTTAAATCATCCACAATTGTTGCGGTCATCATAGATTCAAGCAAACCGACGGCTGCTAATCCCAGTGAATAAGGCAAAATAATAGCTAAAGTTTCAAGATTTAAAGGAATATCAGGAAGTAAGAAAATTGGTAGCGTATCTGGTAATTGCCCCATATCGCCTACGGTTCTTACATCTAAACCAATGAACAAGGCAAAGAGCGTAAGGAGGACAATACAAATGAGAGGAGAGGGTAAAAGCTTCCCTATCACTGGGATATAAGGGAATAGATAAATAATAGCTAAACCTCCAACTGTCATCGCATAGACATGCCATGTCACATTGGTGAGTTCAGGCAATTGAGCCATAAAAATTAGAATAGCTAAGGCATTCACAAAGCCAATCACGACTGACTTTGATACAAACCGCATCAGAGCACCTAATTTTAGATAACCTGCTAGGATTTGAATAAATCCTGTCAAAATTGTGGCTGCTAATAAGTATTGCAGACCATGGTCTTTAACCAGTGTGACCATTAATAAAGCCATTGCACCAGTTGCAGCAGAAATCATACCAGGGCGACCACCTACGAAAGCAATCACAACTGCAATACAGAATGAAGCATATAGCCCGACTTTAGGATCGACACCTGCAATGATGGAGAAGGCAATTGCTTCAGGAATTAGAGCCAAAGCAACAACAATACCCGCAAGAACATCCCCGCGAATATTGGAGAACCATTGTTCTCGAATAGTGGATAACATGAAAATAGCCTATTTTTTTAAATTTTAGGAAAGGCTAGTGATGTGATATATGACACACAAGCTACTACACCACATCACTAGACAGTGATGAGTTATTTACTGAATTAAGAGGTAAATAAACTTATGGTGGCGTAAGTGTCATATTAAGAAAGATATCTATTTTGGAGGATTTCGGGGGCAATGATAGCAGCTAGGTCCTTTTATATCCACCCTAGCCGCAATTTGAAAGAAAATATAGGACACTTCTGCAAATAAAAATTTGAGTCAATGATGTTCCCTTGAAGAAATGGATTTGAACAACCATCAAAAATAGCAGTTAAAGACAGCTACTTTTATTTTGTACATGCTTATTTTATTGGGATTGCGCTTAAGTGATATAAATTTTACAAAGGGTAGATAAAAATTGATACTTTTTCTTAGATCAACACTTTAGTGTAACTTTAGAGCATACTTTAAAGTTACACAAAACATCTATATGAAGACTAAAGTCCAAATTAGTGTTTATGTTGGTTCAATGTATTACATTTCGTATTTTCTATTTGTAACGTAATTTCAGTAATATTATGATTATGTT
>NZ_VPEY01000038.1:0-11620 GCF_013416935.1 Acinetobacter sp. YH1901141
TGTTGAATCAAAAGAAGAAGCTGAGATTCAGACTGAGATCCAAGAGCCTAAGAAGCGAATTCCAGTACCAGAGCATATTGAACCTGAACCTGAAAAAAGAGGCTTTTGGAGCCGTTTTTTTAGACCCTATGATTAACCACGATTGTTTACCTGATATGAACAAAGTCGTGAAACATTGATCAAATAATAAGCGTGGAACGTGAAAAATCATAAAAAAAACCCACCTTGGGGAAGGTGGGCTATCAACTAGAAACTACAGCGTTGAATTATAAGGATAATTATACAGCATTTCGTATAAGGTGTATTATGTTAATTTTAGTAGAACTAATAAATCTATATATTTGAAAATGTCATTTTACTCAATTAAATACTCTTCAGATATTTCACACTGTTCAACAAAAAAATGATCATGTGAAACTAAAATTACAGCGCCCTGATATTGGCTAATAGCCTGCGATAGAAGCTCTCTAGACTCAATATCTAAATGATTTTCTGGTTCATCAAGCAATAATAAATCAATACCATCAGGATAGTGACTCATTGCTAATAATGCGACTTTCAATTTTTCACCACCACTCAGTTCTGATAGTTTTAATAAAGCTTTTTCACGACGAATACGTAACTGACCTAACAAATTTCTCCACTCAACTTCAGTAAGATTGGAGTTATAAAGTGCAAGGTTTTCGATTACGGATAAATCATTATTTAATAAACTAAAGTTTTGATCTAAATACAAACATGTTCCACTAAAGAAAATATCATCACGTTGATGGGTAGAAATCAATTTCAATAAGGTTGATTTACCAATTCCATTAGCACCTTTAAGATGGATTTTTTCGCCAGCTTTCAATGCAAAATTAATTTTATTTGTTGCTGTATGGGGTAGCTTTAAATCATGAATTCTTAAAATCTCTCCTTGCTTCGTACTCTGTAAGTGGAATTCAAACTTCTGAGCTTTGATTTTTTCTACAATGGTCTGCCTATTAATCAGACTATTTTTCAAATCATCAGTTTGTCGAGTTTGTTGGGCACGTAGCTTACCTAAGCTTTGTCCAGCATTTTCCTTTTTGAAATCTAGAAAAATCTTTGCTTGAGAATTAGAATCACGAAGTTCATTGCCTTTAGATTGACGTTTATTCGCTTTCATTAAGCTATCATGTTGCCGTTGTTTTAACTGCTTTAATTCTTTTTTCTCATTATTAATAGACTGAGTTAATGCATCCATGTGTAGCTGATGCTGTTGAATGTAATGCTCATAATTACCTTTGTAGTGTTGTAAGCCTAATTCAGTTAAAGCATAAATATGTTGGACTTGATTGAGTAATTGGCGATCATGACTAATCAGGCATACACCACTAGGGTGTGCCAAAATACTCTCAATTAACCATTGTCTAGATGTTGAGTCTAAATGGTTGCTTGGTTCATCTAAAAGTAGATAGTGATCCTTTTTTAAAAACAAACGACATAAAGCCAGCTTTGTTTTTTGTCCTTCACTCAGTTTTTCTGTTGGAAAGTTCAAATCCGTAGGTAAGTCAGCATTTTCAAGTATATTTTGCCATTTTTGTGGTAAATCCCAGGTATTTTCAACTAACTCATAATCATCAAAACTAGCTGTATTGTTCTCTATACGCCGAAAAGCATGATGTAAATGATCTACCTCTAATGCTTGTGCAATATTTTCAGCATTAAGGCGTTCTAATTGTGCCAAATAATCATGTTGGATATTCCATGAAACTTGACCACTATAATGAATATCTAAAGCTTGGCTTTGATCTAATATTCTGAACAATAGGGATTTACCTAAACCATTACGTCCAATTAATGCAGAAACCTGTCCTGATAAAAGCGTAATGTTTAGCTGATCAAACATTTTCTGTGTAGAAAATTCTAAATTTAAGTTTGAAGCAATACATGCATGTTGCATAAAAAATTCCTCATGTAGAGGATATGCAAAATAGTGAAGATTAACTTATAAAAAACAATATATTATTTAGGATATAAAGTAGAGACCAAGAATATATAGCCACAAGTAGAATCTATTTTGCACATCAAAAGTTTAAAAATAATGATGAGAAAATGACTTACTTCATTGGCGTTACTCTTGGGAGGATGATTTGAATAAGGTTATTTTATAATGATAAGACAATCTGTCAAGCTTGTACTAAAGCTTCTAAAAGTTATTTAACATAATGGCTGTTATACGAAATGAAAAAAAAAACCTAGGCACTGGCCTAGGTTTTAATTTAAAAAAAATACATAAAAATTAAGTTTTTAGACTCGATTTTTTAACTTCGTATAACGTGTATTATGTTAATTTTAGGAGATCTATACAATTCTGTACTTTTTCACAATCATAGAAAAAGCAAATAAAATACTTACCCAAAATAAATAATCAATAAAAAAATTGAGAAAAACAAATTGATCCATGCCGATGAAAATAAATAAAGGATTGATACTTATACTTCCGACTGGAGAGGTTTCACCATCTATAAGGAACTGTAGAGGAAATCCCCCAGCTATGACTTCAACTTTTTCAAGCTTATCTACAACTATGCGAGCAACTAATATATTTTTTTGATAAAGCAAAGATACATAAGTCAAAATAATCGCTAAAAAATTAAAATATAATATTTTTTTCATAACTATTCTTTATCTTTTAAGTTAATTAAAAACAGCCAATAACATAAGCCAGGAAATAGAGCCAGAAAGCTAGCCCATGTATTGGTATACATCTTCCACCAATCTTCAGCAATCTTTCCAGTATGCCCCCATCCTAAAAGAATAAAAAATGGAGTAGCAATAATTAGAGAGGTAATACAGACGGTTAATAAATTAAGACTGTTATAACGATTTAAAAGAATTGAGAATATGTAGCTAAAAGGCACAGTCAAAATACAATAAGCCAAGTAAATAAGACCGTGTCCTACAAGAACTACGAAAATCGAGTATAGGCTGTATTCGTGATTCACTGCGATAAACAGGACTGTTGTTAAAAAAAGTAAAGGTAAAGGAGCAAGTAAGAGTGCTTTTACTATTTGTTCATTTGAGTATTTCACTAATTTAATTCTCTTATCTACTCAATAAATAATAATACTATAACGATTTTATTGGAGGTTTTTTGATTCTATTTAACATAATGGTGGTTATACGCAATACACTTGTATATTAATATAAATATCAAAGACTTAGAATTTTACACCAAACCCTAAAATCCGTAAAAAGCCGACTTTGAAACAAGTCGGCTTTTTTATGAACGGTTTTGATAGTTTTTGCCAATAAATCTGACTAAAAATTACGCTTCTCAACTTGAGTGATACAATTTTGTGATACATTATTGTATATACAAATTTGAATGTTTTTTATGGAACAGTATTTTGAATGGGATGAGGCTAAGAATCGAAAGAATCAGAAAAAGCACGATGTCTCTTTCGAAACAGCAAGCCTTGTTTTTGAAGATCCATTACGGATCTCAATCCAGGACAGATATACCGATGGTGAAGAACGTTGGCAAACCATTGGACGAGTTAAAGGCGTACTAATGTTATTGGTGGCTCACACCATTTTTGATGAAGATGGCTGTGAAATCATACGAATCATTAGTGCAAGGCAAGTGACTAAAGCGGAGCGAAACAAATATGAGCATGGTTAGATACTCACGCAAAGAGCTGAATGAGAAATTTGGTGAGAAGCAAGATGCTGAAATTCAACGCTTGCTTGCTAAAGGCACGGTTCCTGATGATCAGCTAGATCTATCAGATATTCCTGAAATTACAGACTGGAGCAATGCTGTACGTCATAAACAGTTCTATCGTCCTGTGAAGCAACAAACTTCCATTCGTTTAGACGCGGATGTACTTGCATGGTTTAAAGCTCAAGGCAAAGGCTATCAAACACGAATGAATGAAATTTTACGGGATGCCATGCTAAAAGAATTAAAAAATCATCAATAAAAATGGGAGCTTAAGCTCCCATTTTTAGATTCGTATAACGTGTATTATGTTAATTTTAGGAAAACTACATAAGAGAGGAGTAAAATTTTTTGAGAATATTAATAGTTATAGTCACATTTATTTGGTTGGTTTGTAGTTTAGCTTATGCTTTTTATGATCCTAAAATGACTTCCTACGCCCTAGTAGCAGGAGGACTCATTGCATTTTTAACAGCGATAGCCAACGTTAAACAAAATGCCAAGAAAGAAGATAAGCTTCAGTCTCAACATGTCTCAGGTAAGAGTACAGGTATTCAGGTAGGCCATGACCTAAAGATAAATCAAAGGAAAAATAAATGAGTGATAAACAGAGTCAAACTGTCAAAGATGGTTCAACAGCTCTCCAAGTCCAAGGAAATATGACTATTGGTCTCTCTTATGATGAAGTGAAAGAAGTGTTTTTAGACCTTTATCAAGCCAATAATTATCAGGTACAGACACAATTAAGAAATCAAATTGATGAAAAAGTTCAATTACTCAGTTATATATTTTCTGAAAAATTAGAAGCCAAAGCTAAGGCTCTTTCTCAAGATGTGGATAGTTTAAAAGCAAAAATCCATACTATTGATTTTCAAAGTTCCGCTAATAATTCTTTAAAACAAATGGTCTGTAAAGGTGAAGATTCTTTAACTGAATTACTATCTGATTTGCTAGTTGAAAAAATAACAAATGAAAAAAATAATTTTCATATTGAAGATGCAATATCATCCCTAGAATTTCTAACAAAAAATGATATAAATTTCATAAGCTTATACTATATTTTTCAATATAAATTATATAGTCCAGGAAATGGAATTTTCAAAAATAATTATTATGAAAAGCTGAAAAAAATTCATGGAGAAGGTACACAAAATTTTGTGACTCAGCTAGATCAATACACCCAATATTTTATAAATTTTGATAGATCGATTTATAAATATTTCTTGTCATTAGACCCCCAGCCCGTGGATTTTAACTATCTATTAAGCAAGGGTTGGTTCTATGGACAGACATATAGGTCTACAAATATATTTGGAAGAGGAATAGCTGGACTAAGACATTCTAATGGAGCCAGTTTTACTTTAGATGAATATCATGCTGCTATACCTGAAGCTCATCAATTGTTAAGTATTTTTGATCCATTTAAACGTATTCAAGATAACCCTCTAAGTGCCATTGGAGAGTTGGTAGCTGAATTAATAAATGAAGAGATTATCAACAAAATTTGATTAAATAAATGACAGAACCTCCTCCTTTAATCAGAGAGTTCTATCATTTATTTTCATTCTAAACCTAATTCCACATGATAATTTTGAAGAGTTGAGAATCTGTAAGGTCTCAGAATATTTTGATCATTAGAGCTAACACCTCGTATGTAGTCTTCAACATACTTAGTAAATTTTTTCTCAATAAATCTACTTCTGTCTTTCACTTTTACATATTCATCACTTGGGATCTTAAAAGGCATTGCTGAGATATATTCATCCTTCGCTAGTAGTACTGCTTTTGAATAATCCAAACCTTTTGTACCTTTGGTAAAAAATCCTTGTTTGTGATTCATGTGAGAACGTAAAGGAATACCAAAACGAAGAGATTTTATTTCAATAACAAGGATGCCATAGCCCCTTTCTTTTTCCCCATCCCATTTGCCTTCTCTCTTATCCAACACTTCAACTAAGTGATTATTTTCATTAAAAAAGGTTTCATCTAGTTTTTGTATAAACATTTCTTTAGCCAATAAAAAAGCCCCTTAATTATAGGAGCTTTTTTACGTCTTTCAACGTGAGTACTTCTTTATTTAACGTGGGGATTACTCTTCCACCACTTCTTTCATAATGAGCATTTCAGAGTTTAACGTGGGGATTACTCTTCCACCACTTCTTATAATTAGTATATACCAACCATTTCCTAAGTCAAATAATGCTCTTATTTAACATAAAATCTCTTATGCGCAGTTCGAGTGTAACTCCAAAATAGAAATGTCCGGTTTCTCCAAAGTAGAAATGTCCGGTTTAACGATTGCCCGTCCTAAGATCTCAGAACGTAAGGTACTTTGATGAACATCCTGGTTCTCAAAACTCGAAACTTTATTGAAAAGTTCTATTGAGGTTTATAAGTACCTCAAAATAAAAAAATGCCTGAAGTTCAGGCATTTTTTACGTCATCAATCTCTACTAAAAAGCTTACAGCTATCAAAAAATGAGAGTTTTACTCTTTTGAATACGACTTAATTTTTTCAAAAATTGGATAGAAATCTAATCCCTCATCTTTCATCGTAGAAATCAACGCAACGATTACAGCGATATGTGTAGGAACCACACCTTGTTTACTGTAATTCGTAATCGAATTGGGTTTCATATCCAATAAGGCAGCAAATTCCTTAATTGAAAGCCCTGCTTTACCGATAAGACGTTGAAATTCAGTATATGGCATTTGATTAAATTTATAGAAATCGTGTTTTGAGATTATAGCATAGGGTTATATTTACATAAAAACACATAAAATTATGTGGTAAACACATTATTTTATGTGTTATAAATAGTTTATCAACGAAACTATTTATCATCTCTATAGGAGACATACTATGTACTCATACCCTAATTCAAACGCTGAAAAGAAAATTGCCCTCATGATCATCAATGACTTTTTCATTCAAAAAGCACATGAACTCTGGATTTTTTTACAACTCGACCCGAGCTTTAACGACTATGAAGCAACAGTCATTTGGACTCGACGTTATCTAGAGGAACACCCAGAAGGTGAATACAGCGACATTCAAAAAGCCTTCCTTTCTTGTTTCCCAGAACACTTCTTCAACTTTGACTATTGAGTTATGAATCGTCTTTACTCTTTTGTGGCTTGAAACCCGCATAAACACTATAAAACCCTGGCAGGATACCGGGGTTTTTTATTGCAATATTCTACACACCTGGCAAATTGGCAATCATCATCATGATTATTCGGAATTTATCCTTCTTATTGTTTAAGAAAGTGGATATCTAAATCCAATCAATCACTGAGAAGCCAGATATATCTAGCTTTTATTATTAAAAATAACTTATTTTAATTTATTTATTTTTAACTATTTTTTATATTGACACTCTGATAAAGATGACATAATTGCTTTTATATACTCAGGAACAATTTCACCTTCATACTCAATCATTGCTAATTTATCAATGACCTTAAAAAATATTGGCCAACTGAAGAGAAACGTTTCAAGATTCGCCTCAATCTGCTCAAATATTATAGATTTTTCGATCTTATTTATGATCCTCTTATTTCCTACAATGGCTTTTCTAACTTGATCTGGTGTCAAAGTATCAATATTAAGACCCAATTCTTTATAAGCAGCAATGACAGCGCCACCTAACTGATATTTTCGATGATCTGCTGCTGTTCTTTTTTTATTGATTTCTTTTTTTTGAATCTGGCTTAAGTACAGTTCTAAATCCTTATACTCCAATTTTTGTGCTTTAAACTTTAGATAACGAGTACACATCGTTTTCAAAATATTTGTCTTTGTTGGATCTAGTTCATTGTTCTGATATCCCTGATACAACTGCACAAACTTTTCTTCATAGTCTGTACGTTTTGGATTTTCAGACAACTCATCAAACAATAGCTTTAACTTCATGTGCTCACGATAAGGTTTTAAGGCCTCTTTCACTAAGATCTGTTGAGCTTCAGACAACATTTCAAAGTCGAAATCTTCAGCCTGTAGTGCATCGACAACTTGATTTTCTAATTTAGAACGAGGATCTTTTTCTAATAAAAACTCCACGAAAGCATGTAATTCCGCTACCTGAAGTAACTGAGCTGGTCTGCCTCTTTTCTTTGCTTTTTCCTGGGTCATATCATCTGCCGCTAAATTTTCAGAACTGCTACCGATTTAAATATGGTTTTACCATATTTAAATCGGGCAGTCTGAAAATAATTATTTAAATTAAAAATAAAATTTCTTGAAAAGAATTTTTATTTTTATTTTAAATAATTCGCACTTGACAGTTTCTCCTGATCGGAGAAACTAGTACGCAATGGGGCGATTCCCCCTTGACCCCCTTCAACCGGATTTTTCAGCCATCCAGGCATTCCAAATCCGGGCGGTTTTCATTCCGTTTCACTACATAAAAACCGGTCTAGAACCCAACAGAGGTAAGCATGGCCAGCTATCATTTCAGCGTCAAAAGTAAAAATAAAGGCTACGCCATTCAGCATTACCTCTACATTGCACGGCTAATGCAGTATGAGCAGGTTCGCAAAAACAGTAATGAGGTGCTGGAACATGTTGAGCCTGGCCGCTGTATGCCTTCTTTCGTTAAAGATCCAATCGAATTTTGGCATGCAGCAGATACTTATGAACGAGCGAATGCCAAGGCCTATATGGAGTATGAAATTGCCCTACCAAATGAATTCACGCCAGAACAGCGTAAAACGCTCATAGAGACGTTTTTAGACAAACATGTAGCTAGCTTCAACTATCCACATTCATACGCCATACACAACGTAAAATCACGCATTAGTGGCGAAGAACAGCCCCATTGCCACCTCATGTTTTCCCTCAAAGCCGATGACGGCATTGAACGCACAGTAGAACAGTACTTTAAACGCTACAATCCTCAAGATCCGGCAAAAGGCGGTGCCAAGAAAATCCAACTCCAAAATGGTCATGATGATTATTCAGCTTTCCTGATCTATATCCGGAAACAATGGGAAAACCACCTCAATGATGCTTTGGCCGAGCACTGCCCTACTGTGACCTACCAGATTGACGGCCAAGAGATCAGCATCAAAAACCAAGTTTCTGCTGACAGCTATGAAAAGTACAATGAACTTCACGGCACGATGTATATCCCCGAACCCAAACTCGGTGTAGGAAAACAGAATGAAACGTTGGAATACCTGGCTGAAATCCAGAAAATCAGACAGCACAATCAAAAAGAACGAGAACTCGAAGAACGCCAAAAGCAATTAGATCAACAACATGAATATTTTTATAGTGCTGAAAACCATCCATTTTCATCATTGGAAGTGATGTATTACCTGAATTATTTAGTGAAGAATCAGAAAAATAAGGAAAAACTGAAAAAAGATTTTAGTGAAATTATCAAAACCCAAGAGCCTATATTGCAACAAGAAGGCTGGAACATTCATAACATGAATCGAAAATTGAGGGATTCAGAGCATAACTCAACGCCATGCTTTGAGTTTGACGTGTATTCCCCACCAAAGAATCCATTACCCACGCAGAATAAGCCCTCTAAACTGGTTCAATCTGAACAGCCAAAGCCAAAATCTGATGATTATGATTACGGTGGTCCGGGGTTTTAAATTATCTGGATTTATTCAGGCTTTACAGAGCGAGTGTCTACGAGCGAACAGACACAATTAAAATTTTCGCCATGCTTTTTCTCTGATTACAGGCTCCCCTTTGCTGCTAAGACTGAGGTACAGAGCATCCCGAAGGGTGCGAACAGATTCAATTTGCTTCTAGGTCGAGCGAAGCGAGCATAAAAAAATGATGAGCGAAGCGAATTCCGAGTTGCTTTTGCTTTTTCTAAAACTCACGAAAATATTAACCAAAAAATTGCCCCTCGAATCGAGCGAAGCGAGATTCAATAGAGTTTGAGCGTAGCGAAAACCAAGGGCAATTTTTAAAGGTGTATATATTTTTTAATATTTTTAACTTTTAAATACTTTTAGAACGTCTGTAATGCTCATATAGAAAGGATTATAGATATTTAATTCATACATTTACCTAGGAAACTCCATACATTTACCTAGGAAACTCCATACATTTACCTAGGAAACTTCATACATTTACCTAGATCTTCATACATTTACCTAGATATAAATAATCTCTATATTTTTAGCTAATTTTAGTTCTTTCACTATTTGTTTTGATTGATTCTTATACTTATAATTTATAAATCAGACTATTTTTTATACTCCAAATTTATAGATGGATAATTTTTTATACTTTGATAAAGATCAAAAAATTAAAAAAACACTGTACAAAAGAATAATCATACATTTTTCTAGGTTTGACTTTACTATTGTTAGCTCATATATTCATACATTATCAAATATGTATGAATTAAAAAAATATGGATTCTCAATTAGATACTATAGTAGTTGATGATCATGAATACCCTATTCAAAAGCCTGTAGCTCAATATCCAGCAGAATATACAGTCATGCAGAATAGGATGATCGAAGCGTGGAATAGCATGTCCGTAGATGAAAAAAGGATCTTTATTTTAGCTAGCCCTATAGTTCGTCTTAATCCAATGAGTGAATCTAGTAAATTTACTATTACTGCTAAAGACTTTGCTGAAGCATGTGATATCGAACTAGGCAGTGCCTACTCTCAATTAAAAAGAGCTGCTGATGATCTTCGTGGAAGATACTTTTCTTACATAAATACAAAAGGTAATCGCGTGTCGGTTCACTGGGTAATTCGTATTGAATATGCAGATGGAAAAATAAGCTTTTACTTCACAAATGAAGTCCTGTTTATGTTGTCTATATTTAATAACAATCATCCATACACAAAGTTTACAATTAAAGAAGTTTTACAGCTAAGAGGATCCCACTCCATCCAGCTTTATCAATTATTAAAACAATACGAAAATATAGGACACAGAGATTTCAAAGAAGAAGAGTTCAGAAATATATTCGAGTTACAAAATAAGTATTCCTTGCTTTGGAATTTAAAAAAAAGAGTTATCGTACCAGCGGTATCAGAAATTAATAAATCTACTGAACTACAAGTATCTTTCTCCAACCTTAAAGATGGCAAAAAAATTACAGGTTTTAGATTCGTAATTGGAAAAAAAGAAACTACGAAGCCTTCTAAAGAAAAGAAAAAAGAAAAGCCTCTTACAGTTAGCCAAATTGATTTGTTCTCAAACAAACTTGCCTATGACTCAGCTTTTGCGAACCAATATAGTGAAGTTGGTGAGAGTTATGAGGATTTTGCTAAACGGATTGCTAATCAGCTAATAGACCCTGCAAAAGTAAGAGAATATATGCCTTACTTAAAGCAGTTAGGATTCAAGTCATTAAGTTAATTGACACTGTCAATTGAATAGTCAATTATTAACATGACTTGATAACAACTTTACAACTATGAAAAAGCTATCAGTATCGGAACTTGCAAAGCTATATGGATATTCACGACAAGCTATATATGCTCATATTAATAAAGGAAATTTATCTAAAAGCTCAGATGGTTTGATTGACTTTGCAGAGGCACTTAGAGTCTTTGGAGAACCACAAAACAAAAATGTAACTGTCAATCAAAGTAAATCAACTGACAGTCAAAACTTAACAGAAATTGACATGCTAAAACGTCAAGTTGACATGCTTGAACGTCAATTAAACCAATCAATTTTGCGAGAAAATCAGTCTTTAGAGAGAGAAAACTTCTACCAAGAACAAATCGAAGCAATGCAACGCCTACTGGAAGCCCCAAAACCTCCAAAGGTAGAAGATCCAACACCAGTTGCCCCCCCCCAAGAGACTGTTGAATCAAAAGAAGAAGCTGAGATTCAGACTGAGATCCAAGAGCCTAAGAAGCGAATTCCAGTACCAGAGCATATTGAACCTGAACCTGAAAAAAGAGGCTTTTGGAGCCGTTTTTTTAGACCC
>NZ_VPEY01000039.1:0-11234 GCF_013416935.1 Acinetobacter sp. YH1901141
ATCAACAATACAAAAAATTTCTGTAAAATCGTACATGGTAGTTAGAGCCTTTGGGTTGTGTCGTAACTTTCTAAATGGCTCTAACTACCTTTTTTTCAAGGGCTTTTCTTATCCGTAATTCGGGTTATATTAAGATAAAAGATATATTTTTAATCATTTAAAGCGAATTTGTAGATTTAAAGACAGATACAATTTATTGTCCTTTAGAAATAATTGACCAAAATCATGCTTGGTTTTACTTGCCATCTCAAACTTTGTATTATTGTATAAATACTCTTCAAATTCATGGCGATGATACAGATGATAGCAAATGATCTCGCCATCTTCTTTAATTACTAAATATCCACCTGTAGAATCAATTTCGTTACCTGTCCAAACTGTACCAGGCATCATTCCAATTGCTATTTCACACAATAATTTTTTAATTTTAAACGGCTTTGTTGCATAAATATGTAAGCATCTGATTTAAATAGATTTAATTTTAGATCAAAAAATAATCAAAACTTTTAAAATCATATAGTTATGAAATCTTTGTGCAACAAAGCCATTTTAAACTGATAAAAAGGATGCTGATGTTCAAAAGAATATTTCATTGGATTTTCATAAGAAATTTCATTAAAAATATCTTTAACTGAATTAAGAGTTGATGTGTAATATTTAAATATAGCTTCTGCCATAATTTTTGGTAGTAAACTATCCAACAAAATTAAATTATTCTCAAATACAGCATTATTTAAATGGGAAAATTTAATATCGGCTCCCAACATTTTTAAATGTGCTATACGAGATTTAATAATTGGTTGTGGCAATGCAAGCTGATTAAAATCTTCAATCTCTTTTTCGGTTAGGCAAATATTTTTTATTTCAAAAATAAAATTTGTTGTCTTTCCTGCATTTAACAATGTGGATGGTTTACCTAATTTTGACTTTATGCTAAATCCCAATTCAGGCATTGTTCCAATTTTTGCATCATAAATTACGATTCTAATATCACTTTTCGCACTAGATTTTGCTTTAATCTTATTTGATTGGTATCTGGATATAAAGTTTTCCACATCTGGAATAGTAAATGATGCCGTTTGCTTTTTCTGTAATTCTGCCAGCAAAAACTGAGTAATATCTCTGAGTTCCTGTAATGGTATCTGAAAAACATCTTCGCCCCGCAAAATCTCTACTATACCCTCTGATTTATGCGGTACATAAGTGAATAAATGATGATGTTCTTGACGTAAAATTCTAATTACAGGATAAATTAAATTATTTATTTTATTTAAGTTTTCATCACCCGCACTTAACTCCCCATCACATAGTAATTTAAAAAGGGCATAGAGTTCACTCCATTCCCCCTTATTTGCTGTAATCATACTCACCAATCTTCAATGCTTTTAATATTTCTTTTGCAGTTGCCTGTATCGCTGGAATAGCAACAGAATTTCCAAATTGTTTATAGGCTGAGGCATCTGAAACCACGATTTTGAAATGATCTGGAAACCCCTGCAACCGTGCCCATTCTCTTGGCGTCATTTTCCGAATACCTTTCCGATTTACCTCTCCTTTAATTCTAGTAGTTGGAGTAAAGTCTGTAATTCTATGATCTATAACTAAATTACGCTCTCTCCCCATTCCACCTACAACTATGGCATTGGCAATTGCGTGATCTGGAATAATAGCGTAACCAAAACCATTTCCTTTATTTTCATGTCGAGCTTTATGCTTTTCCAAGGTATCTAAATACTGTGTAGATAAGTAATATTTAGTAGGTACAACCTGAGTTTCCTTTATATCGGCAAAACAGGTTTTTTTATTTAATGGTTGTGGATAAGAGAAATTTTGAATTCCAGTATCTTTATGGAAGCCTACAATAAAAATTCGCTCTCTATTTTGGGGAACACCAAAATCTTTAGCATTTATAATTTGAGGCTCAGCAACGTAGTAACCTAAATCATCTCTTAATGTTTTTAAAATAGTTTTAAGTGTATTTCCCTTATCATGACTAATTAAGCCTTTAACATTTTCTAAAAAGAAAGCTTTAGGTTGTTTCCGTTTTATAATATCCGCAACGTCAAAAAATAGCGTACCGCGTGTATCTTCAAATCCAGATCTTTTACCTGCAATTGAAAAAGCCTGACAAGGGAAGCCTCCACATAAAATATCGAAATGATCAGGTATCGCATTTTTAGTAGACTCTAAAGTGATATCACCATAAGGCGTTTCACCAAAATTGACGGAATATGTTTTTTGGGCATATAGGTCTATTTCTGATGAAAATACGCACTCGCCACCAAGATTTTGTAACGCTAGCCGAAATCCACCAATTCCTGCGAATAGGTCAATAAATTTAAATTTACTTGGGTATTCTGGATAAAAAGGGATTGATTCAAAGAGGGAAAGGTTTTCCTCTTTGTTTACCACTAATTCACCATGAGCCTTTAAAACTTTTGGACTAGTAGAGTTCATCTCAAACCTTCAAGGCGATACAATAACAAAGCCATTACAATAACAAAATTTACCTTAAATAGCATGCAGTGCAAGATACAAGCTGTCGCTCTAGCACAATATTCGATAAGCGTTAGGACAGATGCCTGAGCTGAACTCAAATCACAAAAACGCTTCCAACACCGAATTTAAAAACACATGCCCTTGCGCAGTACATGCCAATCGCTTCGGATCATCCTGCAACAATTGCCGCTGACGCAATGTATTTAAAATATCCTGCAAATCATCCAAGTTTAAACCTGTGCGGGCAGTATACAAGTTTGCCTCAACCCCATCATTCAGGCGCAGTGCATTCATCATAAATTCAAATGGCAACTCATCGGCTGCAATTGCTTTAAACTGCAAGTTTTCCGCAGGTACTTTGGCTAAGTAATCTTTCGGCAAACGGGTTTTTTGGAAGCGATACACACCATCATGCAAAGTCACTTTGCCATGCGCCCCCGCACCTATCGCCAAATAATCGCCAAACTGCCAATAATTTAAATTATGTGCAGACGGCAACTCTTTACGCCATGCAGACACTTCATAATTCACAAAACCTTGCGCAGTTAAATAGGCTTCACCCTGCACTTGAATTTCTTCCAAGACATCATCTACAGGTAAAATTGGCTGAGTGCGGAAAAAAACAGTATTAGGCTCAATAGTCAATTGATACCATGAAATATGCGTTGCACCATGTTCCACTGCCAGTTTTAAATCCTGCAGTGCTTGCTGCAAAGTCTGTTCAGGCAAGCCATGCATTAAATCGACATTAATTCGCTGAAAGCCCGCTTCACGCGCCAAGCCAATTGCGGCAATCGCATCATCATTAGAATGAATACGCCCTAATTTTTTTAAATGCTCAGTATTAAAACTCTGCACGCCAATCGACAAACGGTTAATGCCTGCAGCCAAATAATCTGCAAAGGGATCATGCTCCACTGTTCCCGGATTAGCTTCCAACGTAATTTCGCAGTCATCTTCAAAAGCTAGCACGGCTTTCAGCTGTGTAAATAACCATTGATACCCCTGTGCTGAAATTAGCGAAGGTGTGCCACCGCCAATAAAAACACTGTGAATTTTCCGCCTCTGCGCAAACTGAGTCTGGGTTTTAAAATCTTCCAGCAAAGCCTGTAGATATTCCTGTTCTAAATCTAAACTCAACTTACCGTCAGGCACAGCATGTGAATTAAAATCACAATACGGACACTTACGCACGCACCACGGCATGTGAATATATAAAGATAAAGGAATATCAATGGGTTGAAGTGGATTCAAAGACAGACTCAATGCAAAATCAAAACAGTGATACAGATTTTAACATGACTACAGCAGGACACTGATGTATTCCCTAGAATTTACTTTAGACTAGAATCTGTTTAATAAGAAAAAATGTGAAAATGATGAAGATATCCAGCCAATTACTCTTAATTTTGCCACTGGCGATGGGCATCGGGATTGCAATGGCCTTTCAAACTGCAATCAACAGCCAATTGCGTGAATATTTATATTCTCCGTTACAAGCTGCCCTTTTCTCTTTTTTGGTTGGTACAATAGTTTTAGCCATACTGGTATTTTTTCAGCAAGTCGAAAAACCCAACCTCAGCACCTTGCTCAACATCCCATGGTATTTATGGATTGGCGGATGTCTAGGGGTTTATGCCATCAGCATGAGTATTTATAGTGCTCCAAAACTAAGTTTACTCACTTTATCTGGGGTGATTATTTTTGGACAAATGGTCACATCAATGCTGATTGATCATTTTGGGTTCTTGGGCACTGAAAAAGTCAGTATCAATTGGCAACGTCTTTTAGGTAGCGTGGTGATTTTTATTGGTGTGCTTCTCACTTTACAACGCTAATACCCAAACGCTAAGCACCTCATGCATTGAGATTTTTTGTGTCAAATATACATTCTGTGACCACGACCCGTTTTGAATTAAAACAGCTTTTTCAACTGATGATTCCAATTTTGGTCACACAATTTGCGCAAGCAGGTTTAGGTCTGATTGATACCATTATGGCAGGTCACATGTCTGCCACCGACTTAGCTGCTATTGCTGTTGGGGTCGGTTTGTGGATGCCCATTATGCTGCTGTTCAGTGGCATTATGATTGCTACCACACCCTTAGTCGCCGAGGCTAAAGGCGCGCGTACCCCAGAAAAAATTGCAACCATCGCCCGTCAGTCTTTATGGATTGCGTTTATTTTAGGTGTGATTGCAGCGCTGATTTTACAGCTCATGCCTGCACTATTGCCATTATTTGGTGTGCCTGAAAATTTACAGCCCAAAGCAGGCTTATTTTTACATGCCATTGGTTTTGGGATGCCTGCCGTGACCATGTATGCTGCCTTGCGCGGTTATTCAGAAGCACTGGGCTATCCACGCCCTGTGACTGTAATTAGTCTGTTGGCATTGGTTTTATTGGTTCCGCTGAACTTTATGTTTATGTATGGCTGGGGGCCTCTGCCTGAACTGGGCAGTGCGGGTTGCGGTTTTGCCACCGCCATTTTGCAATGGTTAATGTTTATAACTTTGGCATTTTATATTTTTAAAAGTCGCGCCTATCAAAGCACGCAGGTATTTAGCCAATGGGAAGCGATTGATGCGGTCTGGATTAAACGTATTTTGCTGTTAGGACTGCCCATTGGTTTAGCCATTTTCTTTGAAGTGAGTATTTTTAGTACTGCCGCCATTGTAATCAGTCCTTTGGGAGAAACCAAACTGGCAGCCCATCAAATTGCCATGTCAGTCACATCTCAGTTATTTATGATTCCCATGTCTTTGGCAATTGCCCTGACCATTCGTATTGGCACATATTATGGCGAACAAAATATTCACGCCATGCGTAAAGTACAAGGCTTAGGCTTTGCAACTGCAACTGTATTTGCCTTTTCTACAATGACGCTGATGTGGTTTTTCCGTCCTGAAATCATTTCAATTTACACCCGCGACCCGCAAGTGGCGCAAGTGACGATGTCTCTATTATTATTTGCGATTGCCTATCAACTCATGGATGCATGGCAAATTAGCGCAGCAGGTTGTTTGCGTGGCATGCAAGACACTCAGGGCCCAATGTGGATTACCATGCTTGCTTATTGGGTTGTGGCTTTCCCCATTGGCGTGTATTTAACTCGTTACAGCAGTATGGGCGCTGCAGGGGTTTGGGTCGGGCTGATTGTCGGTTTAAGCATTGCCTGTGTGTTACTTCTGACCCGTTTATATTTCAACAATCAACGACTGGAACGCCAATTTACAGCATAAACCTCAGCCTACTCACCTACATGCCAAAATACGTTTTGGCACGTGGGTCTTGTGATCAAAAAATACTTTAACAATTAAAAGTAGGCATTTTGCTCACGAACACTTATGATCAAAAGATAGTAAAGATGATCTTGAGGAACATCGCATGGCAAAAACGGCGCGTACACCTGGTCGTCGCTTTATGAAACTTGCGAGCATGACAGCAAGTATTGCAACCAAAACGGTATCGAACTCGATTAAAAACCTCACCGCAGATGAAGAACAAAAAAATGCGGCACGCAGCCAATTGTTTCAGGATATTGGTATCCAAATTGCTGATACCTTAGGCGAAATGAAAGGTGCGGTGATGAAAGTCGGGCAAATTGCCTCGCAATATAAAGATATTTTTCCGCCTGAAGTTGCCAAAGCCATCAGTAAATTACAGCGCCAAGCACCTGCCATGCCTTTTGCTGAAATTAAGGCACAAGTTGAAAAAGAACTCGGTAAACCGCTCGACAAAATTTTTAAACACTTTGATGAAACTCCGTTTGCAGCCGCATCTATTGGGCAAGTGCATAAAGCCATTTTACCCAATGGCGAGCAAGTGGTGGTCAAAGTGCAATATCCTGGGGTCGATGAAGCCTGCGAAAGTGACCTGAAACAAGTCCGTTTGGCACTGCGTTTAATGGGTGTACTTAAAATAGACCGTAAATTACAAGACCGTCTATTTCAGGAAATTCAGGAAAGTTTAGACAATGAGCTGAACTACCAGATTGAGGCACAAAACCTAGAAGTAGCGCGTACCTTTCACGCGGCTTTGGATGATAAAATTATTATCCCACAAGTGTTTAAAGACTATTCTTCGCGGCATATTCTCACCTTAAGTTTGGAACAAGGTGAAAATATAGAAACGGCAAGCACATGGTCACAGCGTACCCGCAACACTTTGGGACGACGTTTATTGCGTGCCATGGGTCAAGAAATCTTTTATTTAAAACGCTTTCATTGCGACCCGCATCCAGGCAACTTTGCGTTCCGCCAAGATGGTTCTGTGGTGATTTATGATTACGGCGGCGTCAAAACTCTATCGAATGATGTAGTGCATCATTTTCGACAACTGATTCATGCTGCGCGTGCGCAAGATATTGCCGAAATTGAACAGCATCTAGATGCACTGCAGGCAATTTCTGCATTGGGTAAATTCCCTGAAGATTTATATTTGCAATGGTTAGAAGTGCTGATGCGTCCGCTAACCACACATTATGATTTTGCTGAAAATTCTGCCCATCATGATGGCGTTGAGTTGGTCAAAAGTTCATTGAAATATTGGGATGTGTTTAAGCCTTCTCCCGATACCTTAATGGTGAATCGAACTGTTTCAGGGCATTATTGGAATTTAATTCATTTAAAAGTACATGATAATTTAAATGATATTTTTGAGGAGTTGGTTCCACCGCGAGCTTAGACTCAACTTTGGACTCAGCAAAGGATGCTGAAAATAAAGCCCAATCTGTTTTATGCTCCGTAACTAAAATTATAATCCAGACAAAAAATCCTCCCAAATGTAGGAGGATTTTTTGTTATCTAAACCGATTCATTCAAGTTGAAACGATGAAATTCAAATTATTGAATTTCAAGGTGTTTGATTAAGCATTCCAGATCATCGGCAGACAGTTGTCCAATATAAGTGAGTTGTGTTTTTTGGATAGGCAGCTGATATGTTTGTACTGTATCAATCCACGATGGCTTTTTTAAACCAGCCTGTTGCCAGTTTTTAATTTCCACATATTTGCTTTTAATAAAAGCAGACTTATTTTCGTACTGACTACTTAAACGGAATACAACATAGTCGGTGTCCGTTTGGCGAATATACAACACAGGTCTGGTCTTACCCTCGGCAATATCTGTAAAGCCAACATAAGCCCAATAGAGTTGTTGGGTCATTAGTAGCCGCCATCATCTTCTAAAAAAGCAGCAGTATCCGCAGCGCTAGACACTTTTACACTAGGAACATTATGGCTCATCGCGATTAATCTTGCTGTATTCAAATCCTCGTCACTCACTTGAGTCGTGACAGGTATTTTTCCAGTTCGTGCAATTTCAGCGTAAACCATGCTCATTACAGTGGCAGGCGTCAGACCAACTTTTGTCATAATGTATTCTGCCGATTCCATAATTGCCTGATCAACCGTGTATTGAACCCGTTTTTTTACCAATGTTGTCATCATCTACTCCATACATACCACTGAATGCCATTTTATGCCTTAAAATGGCATGGGTCAAACTTGTTCTTACGATGCCTTTTCACTTCCAATAGAAAAAATTATTTAATCTGTGCAGACACTATTCCCTCAATGACAGCCCTTATACAACAGGTTTAAAAAGGGATTGGATAATTTTTGATGTAAAACTCACTAGAAAGAATGCATGTGGGTTTTATTTGCCAAATTAATTGTTATGTTATAACATTTCACAAATTACACACTTAGTTTGGAGAAATCTCATGCGCCCGAATATCCACCCAGAATATCGTGAAGTTTTATTCCACGACACCAACGCCAATGCCTATTTTGTGATTGGCAGCACCTTGCAAAGCAGCCAAAGTAAAGAATATGAAGGCAAGGAATATCCTTATGTGACTTTGGATATTTCAAGCGCATCGCATCCGTTCTACACAGGTGAACAACGTCAAACCAGTAATGAAGGACGTGTCGCGAGCTTCAACAAACGCTTTGCACGTTTCAAACGCTAAGCTTGAGTTTTATTGCAAAATCTCACAATCACTTCATATTCAGTTAAGTTTTCTGTTTTATATTTTAAACATAGCAAGATTGCTCATCGAAACGATGGGATATCCTCTATCTTCAAAGCCCAAGCACTCTCCTCCAGCTTGGGCTTCTTTTTATTTATAATTTTTATCTAATGGATTTTTCTACTCAACGATTGATTTGGTACAGACCCTAATCTAATGTTTTAAAAACTGTTGAATCACATAAAAACCCAATCCCAGCAACATCACTCCCAAAACCACACTGGAAAGCGCATAACTAAACGCCATACCTTGCTGTCCATGTCTTAAGAGTTGCCAAGTTTCCAAACTAAAACTGGAAAAAGTGGTAAAGCCACCTAAAATACCTACCATCAGTAATAAGCGGGCTTCCTGCTGCAACACAGGATATTTCTGACTCAATGCAAAAAATACACCTGCCAAAAAGCAGCCAAACAGATTGACCGACCACGTTGCCCATGGAAAATGCTGTGCCGATTTAAATAAATACAGGCTTGCGGCATAACGTAAACTTGCCCCCAATGCACCACCAATTGCCACCAATAGCCAATTCATCTGTTCTACTGTCCTTTTTGCGGCTATGTCGTGTATTTCTCACAGCCATAATTTTTAGTCACATGTGATCTCTCTCTGTATTTCAAGATATTCTTGCCCGAAGCATCCATATTTTTGCTCAGATTTTACATCTTCCTAAATCACATAAGTTAAATACACTAAAAAGTTTTCCACTCAAAACCAAATTGCGCTAGTCTGCATATTATTTCAATTTAGGCACATGTGGAGGATGTCATGGCAAAAGAATTATTGGCTCAAGTTGAGGCAGGCAGTGCAACATTTGCCGATGTGATTGCATTCATTGAAGCACACTATAACCACACCCCAACCGCATTTAAAAATGGACAACAAAACAATGCGGCCACTGAAAATCAGGGCAGCGCCAAAGTGTTTTCTTTTGCTCAGTTAAAAGGTTTAGATCAGGCACAAACCCTCAGTTTGTTTGCAGAACACTATGCCTCGGTACGTGCAAACCCGACAAGCAGTGACCACCAAAATATTCGCCAGTTTATGCAACATGGTTGGGATGGCATCCAATTTGAAGGACAAGCACTCAGCGCCAAATAATTTTTAGTATTTTAGTTTTAAATTTAGATAGGAAAGCCGTGCGATACTGATTATAAACAGCCTCACACGGCTTTTTATTTTAAGAAAATTATAGATTTTTTGCTGCTAAATCTCACAACAATTCAAGCTGTTTAGCATAATCAAACATATCAAGAAATACGCACCCGACATTGCCATTCTTGTATTGCGGTTTTTTCCCATGCACGGGCATGTTTCACGTGGAGCAATTCCTGACCAGCCTTGACTGCCTGAAAATAAAATATTTTTTGTCCACCTTGCCCTACTTGAGCAGAAGATGAAGCTTCAGCAGTATGATAAATACTTTCTACATCAAATAGCTTCAGTGACTCTACCAAACTCCATTGATAGCCTGTACTTGGGTTTTCATTCAGTTGTAATTCTAAAGTTTGTCCGACATCCATCTCTAACAATGCGGGACATTGCTGCTGCGCTGTAAATTTAAAAGTTTGCCCATCAATGCTTGAATTCATACGTGTGCATGCGCTTAAGCCCAATGCCACAACACATCCACTCAAACCCATGCGCAAATAGCAATTCATCACCCTGTCCTAACTTTTAACCTTTTCAATCCACTGAATTGAACTGACGCGAAATACTTCGCACGCACCATCCCCCGTATCGGTAGGGGTAAGCGATGACGTCCAAACCAAGTCCTGATCTTTCACCTCAACCAACTCACCTTTTAAACGCACCAAATCACCACGTTTTACTTTTTGAATGTCTTTGGCAATTTTTGGGTTGGCAGGAATGATATGCATATTAGACACCATTTGCATGGCTTGTTCTGCAGGCACAGGTAAACGGTCTATTTTCCAGTTTAAATAGCGGTCATATTGATTGACGGTAATATGACGGGCAATTTCAGGCTCAGCAAATAAACCCCAACTCACCGCATAATCAATCGGAGAAAATTTGGCTTGGGCATCATCCTGATAGGTTTTTGAACCCAAAATCCGAAAATCACCTTTAAAGGGTTGCAACACTTCAATCGACTGACTTTTCAATACAGGAGGCAGACCTTTGGCAATATTACGCTCGACTGAGGCATAGACAGAACATGGCAAAGCCAAAGTCATTAACAATGCCATAAGTTTTAGCGAAATATGTGTGTTCATTCTAAAGTCTACCTAACAAATTCATCTATCTATATTTATCTTAATCACAGATTATGAATACAATAGTTGAAATTGGTAACAAAATGCATTCATTCGCTTATTCTGGCATGACCAAAAACCTGTAATTTCAGCTAAGCTTAGGGTCATAAAATCCATAATCAGATCTGCACATGCTCTTTGACATCCTCCTCGACCTAAAGGACGGAGATTCCTACTGCTAGACGCTCATGTCCGAGCGCAAGAATATTCAGTGCGGAATTTACATCCCGATCATGGAGCGTACCGCACTCCACACACTGCCACTCTCTTATTCCTAAACCTGCTCTACCTTTCGGACTACTAGAGCGTGAGCCACAGCACGAACAAATTTGGGTGGTATAGGCTTCATTGACTTCTTCATAACATACCCCTGCGTTCTCGCATTTATACTTGAGCATGGTTCTTAGTGTTGTCCAACTGGCATCTAGCA
>NZ_VPEY01000003.1:0-179120 GCF_013416935.1 Acinetobacter sp. YH1901141
GACTGGCAGTACTTTTATAATCATGAACGACCTCATATGTCAGTAAATGGTTGTCCACCTATTTTTAAACAATAACAAGGCTTTAGATTTTCTACCCATTAATTCAATTAAAAATGGGGGTATTACCATGCCAACGTAAACGCCTCTTCTTAAACATTGAGACTGAATCTAAGATACTTTCAGCATCCTCTACTCCAACAAGTTCATCTTCATTTGCATCGTCAAAGTTAACTGATGTGCTGAAAAAGCTTGTAGGTGGTAATTGTTTTGGATCACCGACAATAATTGCACTTTTGCCTCTAGCTAATGCTCCAATCGCATCTTCTGGCAAAATTTGAGATGCTTCATCCATCACAACCAAATCAAAATCAAAAAGTCCTGGCTTTAAGTACTGAGCAACAGACATAGGACTCATCATGAAACATGGTTTTAATGCTTGAATTGATTTAGGTGCTCTTTCTAGCAAAGACCGAATTGGAATATGTCTTGTTTTTTTTGAAACCTCTTTTGCAATTAATGAATATTCTGTTAAATCAGATACTCTACCATAAGCAATCCCTACAGGAACATCGACTGATGAGGCATTACAAGCAATCTGCTTTCTTTGTAATACTAGTAATTCATTATCATAATTCTGAAAATTACTAACCATAGTCGATAATTCTATACCGTTATATTTTTGAATCAGTGTATCTGTATTAATAATATGCTTTGCTAAAGAACTATATAAAGATAGTTGCACCACGTCAGCAACTGAATACCTCTCTAATTCGGCATTTTCCAACTTTTTAATAATGCATCTTAAACCAGAATTTTCAGCTTTATTCTTAATAGTATGGTAATTACTCCATGTAAATAACCAATCTTCATTCTCTAAAGCTAAATTATTTCTTTTTATCGTTTCAATAAAAGAATTTTTAAGCTGATTGGTCCAATTTGCTTCAACATTAGAATGCTCTTCAAATTGTTTTCTTCTTATTCCTTCATTTTTGAAATGATGAGAGATTTCATCTAAAGATTTTTTTAATCTTTGATAACTTTCCTTATCTGATATCTTAGATAGTTTCTCTCTTAAAATTCCGAATGAATCAGAAATTATATTTAAAAGCTTAAGAGTCTTTTGAGCGCGATTTAGTTCAGCAACATTAATTTCCCCTTTTAAATCATCAAAGTTCCATTCTTTAGACAATTGAGGATAATTTTTTCTAATTTCATTAAATCGAGTTACTTTTACTACATTAGCATCAAATAAAATTAATTCATTTTCAATACGAGCTAATGAAGATTTTTTATCAATAATAAAGGGCCCAAGTTTTAACTTTAATTCTTTAAGAGAAATTAATGTACGAGAAATCTCACTTTCATCATCAATAATTTCGTGGACGTTTCTCAAATAACTAATTTTACTTGCATATAAAGTAGAAAAGCCCTGCAGTAAATTCAATAAATCTTTAATCTTAGGTGCAACTTTACGATCATATTCTTCAATGATAGATTTTACTAAGTGGCTCTCTAATCTTAAGATAGCAGAACCTATCTTCACCTTCTCATCAAAACCAATACCATATTCATGACGAACGCCTTTGTACCAATCACGCAATATTTTAATATCATTTAATGGCGTATTAACTCCATCATACATATGATTTAATATTTTAAATTTATCATTCAATTTATTTGCAGAATCAATACCTTTCTTAAAATCTATTAATTTAGAAAAATTATTTTGTATTTCAATAAGTGGAGTACCTTCATTTTTACTGATACCTAATATAAACTTTCGAGCGCTCCACCAACGCATCGTAAAATATTTAAAAAATCCACCTATACATATATTTTTGTAATTTATCTCTAAGTCTTCCACACTAGGCAAGATCTCTAATTTGTACAGTCTTTGACAATCTTGATAGTTTTGATGCAACTGTTTAAATATTGGTTCAAAATCAACTATAAACTGATCAATACTAGATTCATCAAATATTTCATTTCTATGTTTTAGAAGATCAAATGGCAACCCTTTTAAATGTCCTACCAATATCTCCATAGCTTTAAAATTTTCTTCTGAATATCCAAACACCTTCTTAAGTTCAGAAGGTATATTCTTTTCAATTAGTTCAATATCAGGCTTTAAATCCAACAAAGCAGTCTTAATTTTTTCTAGTTGGTGTATCGCTTCATCTATATCTTCTAAAGTGATACTTTTATCAAATGCTTTGCTTTCATTTATCAAATTCCTAATGATTTCAACTTCACGAGAATTTGACTCTCCAAGATATTCTTTGTTAATTACCGCAACAATTACTCTGTAGTTTTTATTAATTTCATCATACAAATTAATGTATTCAGATAGCAAACTAATATTATCGATTTGATCATTAATTAAATGATAAGATATTTCCTCATCGAAATTTGGTAATTCTTTTGCATTATTAGTTACTCTTTCAACTAATTCTAAATTCACATCATCACAAAAAAAAAGCTCAGAAAATAAACGTTGTATTACTGTTAATTCATAGTTCCACTCTTTAAGAAATTTCACAATTTCTGCTTTTTCAGAATCAATTAAGTTTACCTTATTAACCCCAAACCAATAGTGTTTATAGATCTCCTTGTCAGGGCATTGATCTCGAGTTTGTATAAATGAATTTTCTAACAACTTCCCCCAATCAATATAGTTTTGGATATCATCCTGATTTAATGTAATCAAATTTAAATTATCGATTAATACATCTTCAGGATTTATATCCAATAAATTCTTGAAGTAAGTTGCTTTTGTTAAAATTTCATGTGCTGTATATTTCGTCTCTCCCCACTCTTTATTAATTCTTTTTACATATTGATTTAAATAATTTTTACTTAACTCAAGTTTGTTTTTTGTGATTTGTATTTCATGTATTTTAGCATTGTGCTCCAATTGCTTATATTGTTCATTTAAGTCATGTAATATTTTTAACTTATTAGACTTATGACTATGTAATTCTAAACAGAATCCACCTAATCCAGCTTTATCTAGTCTATCTTTTACTACATTTAATGCAGCCATTTTTTCAGCAACAAAAAGTACTTTCTTGCCATCATTGATTGCTGCAGCAATTAAATTTGTAATTGTTTGAGATTTACCAGATCCTGGAGGACCTTCAATAACTAAGTTTTCCCCCTTTACGGCATCGATTAAAGCACTATGTTGAGAACTATCAGCATCGTAAATGATTGGGAATTTTTCATGGATATCTTCTATATCATCAATTTCATATTCAGAGTCGAAACTATGAGACTGACTTTCTTTGGCCACCTTACTAAATAATTGTTGAATAACTGGATGATCTTCTATTGAATACCCTTTAGGCCAATTCGTAGGATCAAGATCCTGATACATTGCTTGCTTAGAAAAATTTAGCAAGCACATACAGACCTTGCGTTTAATACTCCAACCTACTTCATGAGACAAAATATTTTTTTCAATTAAGTCAAAATAATCTTCTGGCGTACTTTCTTCATCCAATAAAGGCAATTCTAAGCCAAATTCATTTTTTAACTTTTCATGTAATGTAACGTTACTTAATAATCCTTCATCTGACATAGATAATTCAAAATTATCATAGCCCCCATGTTTTGTTTTTGGCTTTTTTTCAATTTTTACAGGTAGAGTGAAAAGTGGAGCTAACCGTTTCAGATTTGAATCTTTACTTTCAGTCCATTCTAAAAAACCAATCGCAATATATAAAACATTCGAACCTGTTTCATTTATGAATGATTCGGCTTGTTGTCTAATATATTTAACTCGAGTTTCTAAGTCCTTTGGATAAAGTAAACTCTGTAAAACATGTGTATTTTCAGGTTTTGATGAATTACTCGTATAATTGTGACTCAATTCAAAACTAATCTCATAACCTAAATGCTTTGCCCAAGATTCAACACTTGGTCCGTGATCTTTAATACCACTACCATTCTTTTCCTCCACCCCATAGTAGCTCTTGAGCTCTGCATCTAATGGTTTAGGAATTGGTAGTAGATCTATTATTTTTCTGTCATTTAATGCTTTGAATATAGAGTTTGGTGTAGTTTCAATGAACTGAAGGCACTTACCACGTGGAAACTTATAATTTAACAGCGAATTTCTTGAACTTAAATCCAATAGTCTCTTACGAATCGACTCCAATGAATCATATGCAAATGTTGCTGTACCCTCGGTCATTTAGTCTAAAAACCTCTAAAATTCAAAAAAATATTTTTACATTGCTCTTTTATGATAATAATTTAGCATTTTTTTAATAGTTGATAAACCTGTATCGCTAAATGATCATTTCACTCTACGCTGGCGTTTTTCTCAAACTGGATCTTTGGCCTCTCATCTCATTTTCTGTCATGGTCACCTCGATTTGGCTCATAGTAGTTTGGGGATATCGGGGGGCTTGTGAACCTGATCAGAGTCATGCTGGGTAACTTTCGAAATGATACAGCCAGTAATGGAATGATTGGCTTAAACAGAATGCGGGTTAATCAAAAAATGTCAGCTGTTCTGTTTTTTTTACAAGTAAACTTTCGTATCTTAGTAAAGTAAATCTATAAATATTATGTTCTGCCCAGACATTACCATAATCTAACTTAAATCATTGTTTTAAAGAAAAATTATTTCAATAAAGTAAAAAAGATACAAACTTGGATACATAGGTTATTTTTGTTGTTTTTTGTAAAAAATTTAATTTCATCTAAATCAATAATACTTTGAAAAATTTCTGTCTACTAATAATTCTATATATATAAGGATTTTTTAGTTTTATGATTTATGTAATTTCTCAATATTCCAACTGACAAAACTGACAAAACTATGTTCTGTCAGTTTTGTCAGTATGGTTTTAGATCATTTCATAAATTTTTGGATTTATCCAATATCGTTTTGTCGGTCGTCCACCTTTTAAGGTCGCTTCAACTTTTTCAACGTGTACCCAACATATTTCATTTAAGATATCTAATGCTTCATATACATGTTGTATGTCTGTTAATGATTTCCAATTTTTACGAAATACCTCTCTAGCACTAAAACCATCTGTCCGCCATTTATCTGACTCTGGAAGTTTTTTCAATTTGTTAGCTAATGTACTTGCTCTAAAGTTAGAAGAATGTAGTACAAGTCCATAAATTCTTCTTGCATGACTTTCTAAATATTCACACCACTCAATTGCCATTTCAGTAGCTCGCTTGCTAACTCTACCTACGACCCCTAAATTTATACCGTCAATAATATGAAACAATAATGCCAATCCTGACATGAGTTTAGGATATTTAGATAAATGCTCTTGGATTATTTGATGTTCTTCATTCTGTATTTTCTCCTTGTGAAGTGCAGTAGTCCATTCAATAAAAAGATTTTGAGCTTCATCTGAAAATATAAAATATGGACTCTTGTTATAATTATCAGAGCTATTCGCCCCCATACTACAAAGAGAAACTTCATCGAGTTTATCTATACTTTCAAATATTGAGTCAACCGCGTTTCGTGCATCATTATTTGGTATTCGGTCAATATACTCCCAATTTTCAACATCAGGGTACACAAGTAATTGAAAGCGCTGTATAAGCCCATCATTTCCTAAACCTTTTATTGCTGGTTCTAGGTATTTAATTAATTTATCAGGCTGAATTCCCCCCATGACTGTTAAACAATGATTTGGAATAAATTGCGGTCCTCTCCCAATCCGATCAATTTGATATGATCCTGTACCATTCCACCCTTCAAGAAAGAACGTTCTACCTAATCCACCATCTTTTTCAAGAAAAGCAAATAATCCAACCAATTCATCACGGAATACTAAAATTCCATTTGGATTATTTACTTCCAAGTCTGATAAAGCTTCTATCGTTGTATCATCAGTTTTATACCGCTTTTCTGGTATATCCTCTTTATTAGCTACTTCATTTTTTTTGTTGGCTTCAATTCTAAGCTCTTGCTTAGCAATTTTTAAAAATAACTCTTCACGCTCAATTTCATCTTTTATTTTAGTAAGTTCTTTTTTTAGTTCTTTGAGCTCCTGCTCCGCAGATAATTTTTCAGCTCGCATCTTAATAACTAACTCGTCATTTGAGCAATTAAAATTATGATTTATTTCAATTTTATCTATTTCCATATCAAAATCTTTAGACTTACTTGTTTCTTTTTCTTTATCTATTAGTTGTGAAATTGGACGAAGCCCTGCTTCATAGGCTGGTGATTTCTTCATACTAGGTGTTCCAACTATTGCACTCCATAGATTTGACATCACTCTCCAATCCCCTAAAGGTTTAGGTTTAATCGTCACTTTTGTACCTAGGACCGAACCTAGTGATGATAATAGTGTGACTGCAACAAAATCTACTGGCATTTTATCTGCACGTTCAGCCTCATCAAACACATAATCAGCAAGATCCATTGGTAACATACTTTTGGTAATTTTTTTTACAGGCAACAATTCAGCTCTAATTGGTTGTGGCTCTTTCCAATCAATTAGTTGAGTGCTAGCGATAAGATTATTTATCTCATTCTCTAATTCTTTGGTACATGTAAAAGAATCTACAGGTAGAGATAAACCAATAATTTTAATATCTAAACTAAAAAGACGCCTTTTTAGATCGCTCACATGATCACAAGTAGTAACAATACAAACCTCATTAAATTTTTCTTTAATCTGCTGAGCTTTATTTTGACTTAAATTATTTACTAATAATATTTTATATTTTGAGTCTGATAGTTTATAAGCAGTTTGACTATCTTCCGTTACTAAAAGCACTGACTTACTTTTTTCATTAAAAATGATATTACCATTCCCAATATTTATTTCATTACCTTTAATTAAATTTATGAATCGTAATCCAATAATTTCACCATTTAAATTTCTCAACGGTATAACTGGCATGTCCTCTAGATTCGGATAGTTCTCTAAATTTCTAGTAGCCCTTTTGAATTCTTTAGGCAGTAGGCCATAAATCCTATTCATAGCATTTGCTGTTTCAGTCCCCTCCTGAATTACCATTGAATCATATTCAAAGTAATCAGCAGCATTTGTGCTTTCTGCTTCTTCAACAGCTATGCTCGTATTGTTTGAATATTTTGAATTCATTTTCCAGCCTCCAGCTCAGAATCCGAAGCATCTAAACTCAAAACCCAATTTTTTATTTCATTTTCACGATAAAAAATTCTAGCTTGTTTTTTATCTCCAAATTTTATTGGTTTCGGAAATGAAGGATCTTTTTGTTGCAAGTTATATAGCGTATTTCTACTAACTTTTAGAATACGGCAAACATCTTTAATCTTCAAAAGCATTTGTGAGCTCCAATAACAATGCTAGAGCCATCATGGTTTTTTTGAATTTATAAGCCCTTATGTTTTTTTAATATTTTTCCAAAAAAAACCTAAACAATTGAAATAAATTATTTTATTTTTAATATTTCTTTAACTTTAGCCTTTGCGGCATCATCACTTAGTACATCTAAGTCGGTGTAAAAAATTTGAATTAATTTAGAAATTATATTTATATTGTATGGTCTCTTATCTGGGGAAATCTCTGCCTTTCCATCAATATCCCACATGCTTTTAATAAAGAATGTTCTATGCGATGTATTATCAACTCGTGGAGATTTCATATTTAATATTTCTGTTTCTATTTTCTTGTAAAAAAAATCAAGCAGATCACTATCCACAAATTCAATATAATCAATTAATTTATTATATATTTTTTCACTTAGTAAAATATCATTATATTTTCTTAAAAACTTATATTCTGGTATTTTTATATCATCTTCCATACCACTTAAAGGAGAAATATAATTATTATTTTTCATATACTCCAAAAAATCTTCAATATCTTTATTATCATATTTTTTTGCATATTCTTTTAGTTCATGAAATCTTACATCTATCATTTCCATATCTATAACAGCAATTATTTTTTCTTCTCTCAAATAATTCAAAATCTTATTAACATAGCTTGAACTTAAATAAAAAACTGTTGTCTTAGTTTTCGATAGAGGCGATGCATTTAATAAATTTGTCATTTTATTTTTTGCTGACTCAAGTTTATTGAGCCAATTTTTCAATTCAGTGCCACTATATACCAAACCACTATCTAGTTTTTCCTTATATTTTATTGAGAAATAATATTTTTTAGAAAAAAGAATTAAATCACTTAGCTTTAACTCACACTCCAATATTTTTTTAAAAGACTTATCCTCCAACAATAAATAAATTTTCTCAACATGGAAATCCTTTTCCTCATTACTAAGGTAAGTTTTAAATTTTATATTATTACTTATAAATTTAATTTTAATAAATTTATTATTAATTTTGCTATATTCTTTTAGAAATATAGCTACTTCCTCTTTGTCTTCTTGTGTAACTCTTTCCATTTAATTATCTCAAATTGAAATTCTGCGTTACTGATTTATAAACCAGTATAAAACTTCTCAATCAACTGGCGTGTCTTGACCATCAAGTGAGTGAACACATTATCCCGCTCAAACAGCTTAACCTTATAGTTTGGTAAGTCCTTCAACTCTTCTTTACGTGGTAGGCGTTTGGTGAACTCATAATGCTCCAGAACCTGCTTCATGGCTTCTGGTTTCAGGTTTTCTTCTTTACAAAGATGCTGATAGGCCTGTTCTTTTTCAGCATCCCAGAATTCAGAAAAAGCTGTTTGGACGCTTTGGCCGTTGATCATCTTCGGCATGTTTTCTTCAATGAATTTTTGAATGAGGTCTTGCTTATCGTGCAAGCTGATATCGCTACTGATTAAATCGTAAATTTGCGCTTGGTACTTCTTACGCTTGTCCTCTGAGTCTGTATCGATTACGAGCTGTAGTAGATTGATAATATAGCCAACATTGATACGGTCACTGTGCAGTAAATCCAGTTGAAAATCGACATCATCCAATACCGATACTTTTTCTTTCTTGGTGGTCTTTCTAACGGCACGGCATAGGTCAGCATACTTAGAGGCGAAGTTTGCAAAGTGCTGCTTATCAAGTTGTGTTTGGTCTTGATCGTACTCAATAAAAGTTTGTAATTGCGCGTTATAGCGCATCACTTCACGGAAAGCTTTAATAAATTCCAGTTGCTGTTCTTCAGTAACAAGATCATCGACTGATTGGTAATTGGGCGTTAAGGCAAACAGTTTGCTCACCGCTGCTTGGTAATCCTGTTCAATTTCTGCATAGCTGGGAACAAGGACGATCTTGGTCGTTTCTTTATTGGAAAATAGTGCCAGCGCCTCATCTGTAGCGCGTTTCAGATTGCGGAAACAGATGATATTGCCAAATGGTTTTTTATCGTTATAGACACGGTTGGTACGTGAGAATGCTTGAATCAAGCCATGATATTTTAGGTTCTTATCAACATACAAGGTATTTAGCGGCTTGGAGTCAAAGCCCGTGAGGAACATATTGACCACGATTAGAATATCAATCTGTCTGTTTTTTACGCGCTGTGCAATGTCGCGGTAGTACGCATAAAATTGATCACCTGAATTGTAGTTAGTTTTGAACTGTCGGTTGTAATTGGCAATGTAACGATCCAGCTTATCCCGACTGGATGAGTTGACTTGACTTGGAATATCTGCGGCTTCTTCGTGAATCAAGCCAGTTAAGTCATCAGTCGGTACAGCCTCATTTGCCGCATAGGAAAAGATGGTGGCAATGGTCAAAGGTTTAAATATCCGACCTTGTGCTTCATCTTCAATTTGCTTTTCAGCCTGCACCTTTTCAAAGAGGTCGTAATATTGGGTCAGTGTTTCGACCGAACTGACACAGAACATTGCGGTAAATTCACGATTACGGGTTTTGGTATCGTGGATATTGACAATGTAGCGGGCAATCATTTCTAAGCGTTGCGGGTTGTCATACAGTTCTTTGGTATCGATGCCTTCTACATCTTCCTCATAACTTTCATTCGTCGCCATGCCTTTGGCGGTGTATTTGCCACGATAATCAATCTGGAACTGCAGCACGTTACGATCCCGGATCGCATCGACAATCACATACTGGTGCAGACACTCATTAAACAGGTAATCCGTGGTGAGCTTTAAACCGGCCTTGGACTGGCTGTTTTCCTCAAAAATTGGCGTTCCAGTAAAGCCAAACATCTGGGCATTGCCAAAGAACTTCTTGATATTCTGATGGGTCTCACCAAACTGGCTGCGATGACATTCATCAAAAATAAAGACTACTTTTTTATTTTTAAGATAATCAATCGATTCTAAATAACGGTCTGTGCTAATCGCACGATTTAACTTTTGAATAGTGGTGACGATCAGCTTGTCGTGGCGTTGATCCAGCTGTTTCACCAAGGTCGATGTGTTATCGGTGCTGTCCACACTCTCAGCTTTAAAAGCATTAAACTCACGTGAGGTTTGTGTGTCGAGATCGTTACGATCCACCACAAACAAGACCTTTTCTACATCGGGCATTTGCATGATGATCTGACTGGCTTTAAATGAAGTCAAGGTTTTGCCTGAACCTGTAGTATGCCAGATATAGCCGTTCTGATTGGAGTTTTGCACATGCTCCACAATTTTCTGTACTGCATAAATCTGATAGGGACGCAGCACCATCAGGCTTTTGGTGGTTTCTAGCAGCACCATGTACTGGGTCAGCATTTGGGTTAGATGCTGCTGATTTAAAAATGCCTCGGCAAAGTCGACAATTTCATTGATGTGCTTGTTATGGACATCCGCCCAGGGAAAGGCAAACTCGATGCCTGTGGTGCCGTTGGAGTAATAACGGGTATTGGCACCATTACTAATGACAAACAGCTGGATAAAGCCAAATAATCCTTGCCCTGCCCAATAGGCTTCACGAATATAGCGTTGCGTTTGATTAAAGGCTTCGGCGATTTCCATGCCGCGTTTTTTCAGCTCGATCTGTACCAAAGGCAAACCATTGACCAGTAAGGTCACATCAAAACGGCTGGTTCTGCCATTATAGTCGCGGTGATCTATCGTAATCTGATTGGTGACTTGATAAATATTCTTGCTAGGATCATCAGACAGGAAAAAAAGGTGTTTACTGGTACCATCATCAAATTTGACTGGGAACAGATCACGCAGATTCTTGGCGCGCTCAAACACGGTGCCCGTGTTTAAAAAACTAATGACCTGCTTCCATTCCGTTTCTGACAGGGGCGCTAGTCCATTGGCACGTTCAATCTGGGTTTTCAGGTTAGACAGTAGTTGGCTTTCGTCCTTGAGCGTCACTGAGGCATAACCTAATTGTTGCAGTTGGCCGATCAGTTCATTTTCAAGTTGATATTCGCTTTGTACTGTCATTTCCTTCCCCTCTAAAATCTTAAATTATTCACTTCAATGTTTGTTTAATTAAACTCAAGATATATTCTAAATTTTCTGTATCTGAGACGATCACCTCACAATCACCATTTCCCCAATGTCCAATATTGGTCACATCTTTCGCGAGCTGTTTCGGGTCATCCAGTTGATTAAAAGGCATATTCAGCCATATACGAATTTGCTTTGTCCCAATACTCATATAGACATAGTTACGCTTACCCTTACGGAAGGCTATGTACATTTTCTTGGGATGAACCTCTAAATCGGTAGTTAAGCCCAGAATTGAGTCCCTGAATTGCTCATATAGCTCTTTGATGTCATCGGACTTATCCGCCAAGTGATAGGCTTCATCATATTGCTGGATTTCTTTAGCAATTTTTTGAATATCTTCAGAGTCAACCTTTTGCACTTGCTTAATTGAAGGGGCTGATTTGGCTTTCTGCAATGGATTGACTGAAACAATTCCACCTTGATAGCGTTTGATTTCCCACAGCTCAATGCCCAAATCTTTAAAATTAGTAGACTGCTTTTGAAAGTCGGTAAAGCTCGGTGAAACAAAGATGATTCGACTTTGTGACCAGTCGACATCCTGACGTTTAAGCTGTTTACTCTGGTTCTCGTTGTACTCAACGATGAAATCTGCCTTGTAGTCGAGCATCAGATTCAGATAAGAAACGCCTTGGTCAATCACGCTATAATTGCGTTCACGCTTGTATTCGATAATTACAAACGCCTGACTTTCGGGATCGAAAGCCAGTGTATCTATACGATTATTCTTGATCGTGAACTCGGACTTGATGAATTCCAGACCTGTAAAACTGTAAAGATTGCTTTCAAACAGGCTTTGAATTTCTCTTTCCAAACGAAAAGGATCTTCGGTGAGTTCTAGTAATGTCTGTGCTTGGGTTTGATAAAGTTGCATTCAGTTCCCCCTACACAAACATCTGCTGCAACAAGCCTTTTTTCCACTGCTTGGCCTGTTCAATTTGCTGTGCCACCACTTCAATTTTTTGGTCAATGGCAGATAAGAAATTGGCGATTTTGGTTTGTTCTTCTAGGCAAGGGATTGTTAAAACCAGCTCTGATAATTTAGAGAAATACATATAGGTTCTTGAACCGCCTTGTTTTTGCATGATTGCAAAATTCTTAAATTCTTGTCCTTCATTTAAAATAGTCTGCAAAAAATATTTATTTAAATGCTCGTCTTTTACTGTAAACACAGGATAAAGAGTACTCACAATACCTTTAGGACAAATTGTATTAATATTGAATTTGAATACTAAATCATCTGACATGTGTCGATAAGTAAAATAATCATATGGAACAACGTTATATCCTGTAGTGTCTGCACTTGCTACATCTTGCCCCGCAAAATAATCCTTTTGAAAGTAAATACCGTGTCTAGATGAAGTAAGCACTGGATATTGATTATTAAATTCTGTTTTTTCGTCATGCTTAATTAGCAAGCTTCCAAGCTTCACTTTTTCCCACGCCCCAAACTCACTCCCATCATCAGCTTTAAAGCGAATCTGCTGACTAAACAGCTTTTGCATCATGCCTTGTTTATATTGGCTCAGCAGCTCATGTTTTTGCGTGAGTTGGCTGATCTTTTCATCCACGTTCGATAGAAAAGAGGCGATTTTGGTTTGTTCTTTTTTCTCAGGTAAATAAAATTTGTATTTTTTTAAATTATTACCATTTATTGAGTTTATTGTGGCTCCTAAATCTGCATATATATATTCATAATATCTTTTAGTTTGAAGTAATTGGTAAACGAACTCACCTAAACCACTTCTAAAAACGGTCATAAATGCTCCATGCGTGGCACTGCATGGTAAATCTTTAATTAATGCATTCTTCCCAATAAGACTTTTTGAGCCATTTCTTACACAAATTAAAATATCATTTTTTTGTGTCAATTTTTCTTGATCAACATTTAAATCAACAAAGACATTATCTTCAAAAGCTAATTCACCATTTTGAACATTAGAGGACCTTAAAACCAATAGTCCTTTCTCTACTATATTCTCTGGTGCATAAGTCAACCCATTAATAAAATAACCAAGTGTCCCTAATTCAAAATTATTCCACTCCCCATCAAACTCTTTAAACCGTAACTGAGGCGCAGCCATTACTTCACCTCCGCAAACGGTGAATCAATCCCTAACTCTTTACAGAACCCTGCAATCACAACATCGGTCTTTTGACTCTCCACTTCTAAGGCTTGAAGCTGTTTTGCAATCGCATCTAAATCAATCTCGGCTTCCGCTTCAAAAGTATCCACATAACGTGGAATATTCAGGTTGTAATCGTTATCTTTGACTTCTTGCAAGGTCGCGACATGCGCATATTTTTCAATATTTTCACGCTGTTCAAATGCCGCAACAATCTTATCCAAATGCTCAGGCAATAACTTGTTTTGATTCTTCTGCTTTTCAAACTCGTTGCTGGCATCAATAAACAAAATATTGCCGCTATGCTCACGGTTTTTCTTCAACACCAAAATACAGGTCGGAATTGAAGTGCCATAGAAAATATTGGCTGGTAAACCAATAATGGCATCCACCACGTTCATCTGCTCAATCAAATACTGACGAATCACGCCCTCACTTGAACCACGGAACAATACGCCATGCGGTAACACCACCGCCATGGTGCCATTGTCATCCAGTTGATACAGCATGTGCTGTACAAAAGCCATATCGGCTTTAGAACTTGGCGCCAGTTTGCCATACGCGGCAAAGCGTTCATCTTGTAAAAATAACGGATCGGCAGACCATTTTGCAGAAAATGGCGGATTGGCCACCACCGCATCAAACTTTTTATCTAAATGCTGCGGACGGGTTAAAGTATTTTCCTGCTTGATGTCGAACTTGGCAAAATGCACGTCATGCAGAATCATGTTCATACGTGCCAAGTTGTAGGTGGTACGGTTCATTTCCTGACCGTAAATCATATCGACATCTTTCACTTCACGTTTTACCCGAAGCAATAATGAACCTGAACCACAAGTCGGGTCATAGACTGAACGTAAACGCTCTTTGCCTTGGGTGACAATCTTCGCTAGTAAAGTCGATACCGTTTGAGGGGTATAGAATTCCCCCGCTTTTTTGCCCGCGCCTGAGGCAAACTCACCAATCAGGTATTCGTAAGCATCCCCCAGTACATCGGCTTCGGTATTGGAAATATCAAAATCAATATCATCTAAATGACTCAGGACTTTCGCCACCAGTGCATTACGGTCGCTGGCATTATTGCCGAGCTTGGTGGAGTTCAGATCCAGATCTTCAAACAGGTTGGCAAAGTCATCGGCAGAGTCGGTGCCTAAAGTACTTTGTTCAATTGATTTTAAGGTCGCAGTTAAATCATCCAAAATGAATTCGCCCTGACGACCACGCTCGGCTAAGGTATGGAATAGCTGTTTTGGGGTGAGCGCATAACCGACTTCGGCAATGGCATTCTTTTTAATTTCTTCGATGTACGGCACATGCTCAGCATTATTTTCATCTAATTCTAAAAAGCTGACCTCCTCACCATCGAGCAATTCATTGGCAAAGTTCACCGATTTTTCTGATAAATATTTAAAGAAAATAAAACCCAGAATGTAATCACGGAATTCATCGGCGCCCATGGTGCCGCGCAAAGTATTGGCAATATTCCAAAGTTGTTTTTGTAATTGTTGCAGTTGTACTTGGGTCATTGTTATGCATGTCCGATGAAATGAATAAAACATGACTAGTTTACCGAAAATTAAAGTTTTTTCAGCAAAATTGGATATAGAAAGACAAAATTTGTCGCACTAAATGCATATCAATAATATTGATATATAAGGTTTTATTTGGGTTTTAAAATGATCAATGGACTTATATGTCGTATCTTAAATTAAGCCATATATCATATTTACTAATATTTAAAACTTAAATTATAAGCAAAATAAATAACAAGACAGTTTGTTAAAGTTGGTTATATTCAACATCAATATACGCATTGATTAATGTCCAATCTTCAGTTTTTGAAATTTCACGTGGAAGCTCTGCTTCAAAGGATTCATAAAAATATCTACGCATACAATACTCAGTATAAGAATCCGCATAGGTTTCATAACGCGCGATTATTGTTAAGTCCATCACAGGCATTTGTGCTTGATCCCATCGTTGTCTTTTCCGACTGAAAAAGAATAGTTTCCCGAAGGTATATAAACGTCCCGCCTGTTGTCGATTACCTCTGAATACAGCATAAATTTTAAAATAATTCTGCCATGCAAGAAGATCATTGAGCGCTTTGGTCTGATCTTTCTGTGAAATCACTCGATTGAGAATTTGGGTTAATTCTTTTTTTTGTTTCTCTACTTCAGTTTTCTTAAATCGCCACGTCCATGAGAAATTCTTATTACTTTTACGGTAAAACTTAGTTTGATGTTCAGCATACTTTTTATGGCTTAACCGTACTAATTCAGCCTCATATTTTCCAAAATCCAAGCTTAAATAGGGTTTATTCAATATGAAATTAAATTGTTCATTGTCTTTATAGTAATGACGGATAAAAGTTAATTCTTGCCCGACTGTGATTTTGTCCCAGATGACAGGTTCAAGTTCAGCAATTTTATCTTTTGATGTATATGCTGAACCCGTTGTTGAAGTCACTTTGCCTATGGTTTCTTTGCTGTGACGATGGCTATTAGGGGTTTTGACCAACAAGACAAATAACCATGCATCTTTATAAAGAATGTCTTGAACTATGAGATCAGCGACAGGTAATCCTTGTTTTAGTCGATATGTTCTTTGCCGACTGGTTAAATTTAATGAATAGCGTTCAGTTAATTTATGAATAATCTTTTCAATATCAATTTTACCTAACTCAGTTTGTACTATAAATTTGCAATAAAAATATGATCCTCTTGTGACCTTATCTTGAATTTTTTGTGCGGTGTATTTTGTGTGGGGGCTGTAATCAATCATTTTATGTCATCCAACTATGCACTTTTGATGTCAATCAACAATCCACTTAAATCCAAATTTGTTCATTCATTTTTGAATTGTTCATCAACAATAATTTTCTCTACATTTCCCATTTTGCTGAGCGCGTCAGCAATCAGCATTGATCAAATTGCGCTAGCACTGTCACCTCACGTTGTAAGGTGACAATAAAGTAGTTCCTAGTGCGCATTACGAACCTTGATCAGCAAATCTTATACTTGTTTAAATAATATATCAATATTATTGATATATTAAATTGACTCTGATAATATGACTGCATATCAATCGAATTGTGGATTGACCATCCATTCCAACTTTCTTTTTTGAAGTTGTTTGAATGGCTGACCACCATTCAAAAACTTTGATACATATTGCCCTGAGTATAAGACTAACCATCTTAATACTGCCGATGTAGCGGACTGCTGGGGAAACCTCGCTCGGTACGTTGCAACGGGGGCTAGAGGATTGCAATATCCTTTTTCTATCCGTTCATTCACTTTTTAAGAGTTCCAAGCAAATAAAAAGTGGTTGGGCGACAAGGAAACGGGAGCCTATAAGCGATTTATCGTGAAATGGTCATTTGGTTAGTAATAGCCAAGTTAGGTGTGAAATTATGAAAATAGTGGAACATTGAAACCCTGTTCAAAGTGATACAGTCAGGAGCAGCATAGGATGTGCGATAGTCTCCGTTAATAGCTGAATGTGTATGCTTGATCGAACAAGTTTTTTTACTTGGAAAAGTATGCTCATTTCCAATCACGATGGCTGCTGAGAGTGCCGTAAGGTACTAGGGCTTTGAGGCTAACGCTGGAAAAGCTGGCACCATTTTGCGCAAGCTGAATGGGTCGCTGGATAGCTTAAACGTGTAACGGCATTAATCGATAGATGCTGATTGGAGTGTAAGAGTTTTACCCTTTACAAAGTTGTGTATACATCATATCCCGATATTTTTTAAGGAACTACGGTCGGGGGAAACAGGAAGCATGTATACAGGCGAGAGGATAAACGGTCTGCACATTAAGACACTTTGAAATAACTTGGGAAGCACTGAATAAAAAGGCTTAAATTGGTTAAAAGTCTGCTGTATTTTTTCAGTGTGGGAGCGATGGTGAGTAGCGCATATAAAACAATTAAACTTGAGGTACTTTAGTTCAAGATGAATTGTGGAAATTGTAATTCCCGACCTAAATAATATTTAATTATTAGTGATGTTTTAAACATTAGTAATTTTTAAAAACACTCTGTTTTTTAGGTCGGTTGGATAAAATGAGATAGCTAGCTTAAAGCGAATCCTAAAACATTTCGATTTTTTCAGTCGGGATGCTCATTGCGAAAACTTGAGTCGGCACATGCGTGAGCATGTTGGACAATATGTAGAAAAGAAAGGTTAATGGAACACTGGTCGTGTTTCTCAGTCGGGGATTGGTCTCCTTGACTAGGCCGAGATTGGTACAGTGTAAGTATTCTGAAGTTTGGTCACTGATGAAAATAAACTTATACGGGTTTGCCTGAAACTTAAATCAGGATAATGCTACACCAGCATGAAAAAATCGTGGCTTGTTCTTCCAGATTAGACAAGCATAAAACTATTGCCTAGCAGTAGAAATATGAAATGGAATATGGCCTAAGTCGGCATGAAAAAATTGAACCGCCAGTACAGGCGTAATCATCTGCTCAACAAAGAGCGTTAACAAATGCATTAGGCTCGATCCCTTAGGGACGAGCCTTGTCTTATTAAAAAATTATGCTACGGCTTTAATGTTATCAGTAACATTACTGAGATAGTCAGCCCACCATTGCATAATTTCAATTCGTTCTTCTAAATGTGTAGCTTTGTCATAAACAGCTTTTACACCCTGTTTTTTATGCGCTAAACAAGCTTCAATAACCTGTTCTTTATCACTGAATTGATTATTTAAGGCAGTACTTGCAATATGTCTAAATCCATGTGGACTTTGACGGCCTCGATAGCCTAGATTTTTCAAAGCATTATTTAAAGTTGCTTCACTCATTGGCTGTATAAGACTATCTCTGCTAGGAAATAAAAAATCCGATACTGTCCTAATTTCTTTTAATTTAAATAACAGTTCTATTGCCTGTTTTGGTAAAGGTACAACATGGGTAATACCACATTTCATTGTTTCGGCAGGCTTTATCCAGATTTTTTTCTCAAAGTCAAAATCTTGCCATTTTGCATAGCGCAATTCTTGTGGTCGAGGAAAAAGAATAACAAGTAACTCTAAAGCAATTGCTGTATGCGAATTTCTATAGCTTCGAATAGACTGCACCAACTCGGGCAGTTCCTGAAGACTGACATGCTTCATATTCCCTTTACTACCTTTATCAAGATACTTCAAAATTCCATCCAAAGGGTTCGACTCTATTTGTCCATGAAACTTTGCAAGATCATAGGCATTGCGACAATGTGAAACTAGTTTCTCTACACGATTGTAAATACTTTCACTTCTAAGCATATCCTGAAAAAATGTCAGCCATTGTTGAGGTGAAATTTTGGTGAAATCCAATTCACCAAAAACAGATAAGATACGTTTTTCAATTGATTGAGTTTCTTTCTTTATTGTTATTGCAGCCCAAGTTGTTTTCTTAGTATCAAGCCAGTCATACATCAAACTTTTTAAATTAAGTTGTTGTTCCTCAATCTTTTGCAATTCAATTTCTTTTTTTGTTAATACTTTTTCATTTTGCTGTAACTTAAGAAAAATAGTTGAAGCTTCAAGTTTAGCTGCTACAAGCGATAACTGCGGATAACTTCCAATACTGTGCCATTTCCACTTCCCCGCCTCATCCTTAAAGCGGACTTGCCAAGTTTTTTTCCCTTTTGGTGATACACGAAAATAAAGCCCAGCATCACATGAAATACGATATTCCTTATCCTCAGGTTCAAGATTAAGAAGATGGGTATCTTTGATTTGTTTGATGTTATCTAAAGCCGTTCTTTTCATAGCAGAATCTCTTGTATCCGAGTAATGCAGAAAGAGTATCGGATACAAGATTGGATACACAAGAGGGCCAAATAAAGCTGTGCATAACCAAACATAGTTGTGCAAAAAGCAGAAATAAAAAACCCATGAATCATTATAATTCATGGGTTTATATATTAAATCATTACAAAACTGTGCATATGATTACAAAAAACTGGTGGGCCCAGACAGACTTGAACTGTCGACCAACGGATTATGAGTCCGCTGCTCTAACCGACTGAGCTATAGGCCCTATAATTGAATTTGTTATATTTCAACAAGTTCAAGCGCAAAGAATACTAGCGAAGATTTTTTAAAAACACAAGCCATTTTCAGAAATTGCTGTATAGATAGTCAGCAGACGAATTTGATTATTATTGAAATATAAAAACTACACCTTCACTTTCCGAAACATTGCCCGATGCAACTTTAAACGCTTCTCTTTACGCACTTCTAAAAACAACTCAAACATTGACCATACCAAGACCAATAACAACACAGTCAATGCCACAAGAAAAGTCGTCAAATAAGCCACTTTAGTATCCTTCCATGATGCGTGGAATAGTGAAATGATGAATAGAATCATAGCTAATTACGACCAAAGTCTAATGATTTACAAATCATTTGAATAGTGCATTTTTGCTCAATTTAAGACTTAATTTCTCTCAATTCATATATTTTTAATATTAAAAACAAAGTATTTAGAGTTAAAACCAATAAAAGATATAACGCTATATCAACTGCATCACTTGAGATTGCTATATTTCAAACAATTTTCTGTTGACTCTTATATAAAACAAGCAGAAATTATGCATTTCCAGATTCATCAGCTGTTAAATCTATGTTGAAAAAATTTATAGGCGAGTCCGCATTCAAACTTGCAGGATGGCAATATCAGGTAGAACCCAACATCCTCGAAAATAAACAAGTGATCGTCGGTTTTGAACACACCTCAATGATGGATGCAATCCTCTCGCTTGCTCTGTTCCAAATTTATGATATTAAAATTCATACTTTAATCAAAAAAGAGCTTTTTAAAGGGCCACTTAAACCTATTTTAGAAAAAGTCGGCGGTATTCCAGTAGACCGTAAATCTAACAAAGATATTGTGTCGCAAATGGTCGAACTTTTTGATCAAAATGAACATTTCAATTTGGTCATCGCACCCGAAGCAACTCGCGCAAAAACAGGTGAAGCCCGCAAGCCAATTCGTACAGGTTTTTGGCATATTGCCAAAGCAGCCAATGTGCCTATCGTTTTAATGTATGCCAACTCACAAACCAAACAAGGTGGGATTTTTGGCAAAATCTATCCGACAGATTTAGATCACGATATGGCACTTATCCAACAATTATATAAAGAACAAGTGGGCTTAGATATTGTCATTCCTGAGCCAAAAACAACTCAAAGCAACACTTAAAAAACCTAAAACTCTGCCCTTTATCTAAAAAAAGGGCTTATGTTAGAATGGGCGCAATTTTGATAGGCATACTGCCAATCTGTAAGGAGCATAGTTCGCATGGCGGGTCATTCCAAGTGGGCCAACATTAAGCATCGTAAAGCCAAACAAGATGCTAGTCGTGGTAAGTTGTTTACCAAATTTATTCGTGAATTAACAACTGCTGCAAAGCTCGGCGGTCCAGATGCGGCAAGTAACCCTCGTTTACGTGCTGTTGTGGAAAAAGCACTTTCAGTTAACATGACACGTGACGTCATTAACCGTGCCATCCAGCGTGGTGCAGGCGGTGAAGATAACGACGATCTTAAAGAAGTAACCTATGAAGGTTATGGTGTAGGTGGTGTTGCGGTTATTGTAGAAACCATGACAGACAACTTAAACCGCACCGTGCCAGATGTACGTCACTGTTTCTCTAAAACTGACGGTAACTTAGGCACCAATGGTTCTGTAGCATTCCTATTCACCAAACGTGGTGAAATTTCATTTGAAGATTCATCTTTAGAAGATCAAGTGATGGAAGTGGCTTTAGAAGCTGGCGCAGAAGATATTGAAGTGTCTGAAGATGGCATTTTGGTTATTACTACGCCAGAAGCTTTTGGTATAGTTCAAGATGCGCTAACAGCAGCAGGTTTGAAATCTGACAATGCTGAAGTGGTTATGAGTCCATCGACCAAAGCAGAAATTACAGACATCGATCAAGCGAAAAAAATTATGAAAATGATTGATATGCTTGAAGATTTAGATGATGTTCAAAACGTATATACCAACGTTGAATTCTCTGATGAAGTTTTAGCACAATTAGACGCATAATCGGTCTAACTGCAATTCCTAAAAACGCACGTTCTCGTGCGTTTTTTTATAGATCCAGTCAAAATAATTCTAAGATTCTAATAAATTAAACTTTATTTAATAAACCATGACAGTTTAAAACATCATATTCTTTAATCACAAAGCTAGAATGCAAACCTGCCACATGCTCAATTTTACCAATCCGTTTTAATAAAATTTCGCTGTAATTTTCCATATCTCGTGCCACAACCTCTACAATAAAATCTGCAGTCTGTCCTGTCACCAAAAATGCACGTATCACTTCAGGAATGCTTTCCAATTCATCCAAAAATTTGGCAAAAATATCGGTATCGTGTTTGCTCAAAGACACCTGCAACAACACATGCAAACTAAAGCCCAGTTTTTGATAATTAATTTCACGCTTTAAACCTGAAATAATTTTATGATCGATCAGACTTTTAATACGGCGATGCACCGAACTTACCGACAGATTAACCCGCTCGGAAAGTTCATTCAAATTGACATCTTCATTGCTTAAAATTTCTAAAATATGCTTATCGTAGCGATCTAATTCCATTTTCAAGCACTCAATCTAATCTGATAAAATTTAAACTCATGCTGCCATTATACTTAAATTATTTTGCAGACTAAGCATCTTTATCGAAAATTATTTTCCATTATTAAAGCAAAATGTTTATGATTCAACAGATCACCGCTTATCGTTTTGAACAACTTAACAGACAAACGGAACAGCTTTCTAATTTATTGATTTTCAAATTTTTAAATTTAAAAAACTCAACAAAACAACGAATCTACTCATACATTTTCACAATCCCGACCGTCTATCTTTTACAAGTGTATAGAAATGTATTAAAACAGATGCGCTCGACAATAAGCACAATGCAGCACAACAAAACCAATAAAAATACAAGGAATCGTCATGGCTTTTAAATCTCTAAGCTTGCTGAAAATAAAATTAGCTCTGTATTTACCGTAGAAACTCAGACCAGCTCTTTATTCGATGGACTCTTAAGTGGTGGCTCTTTAAGCAATACCTTTTCTGGTTTGCTTGGCAGCCTGACTAGTTCGACCTCGACCACACCTACCCTAGATTCTTTATTAAAAAGTTTACTCTCTGGCAGCAGCTTAGATAGTTCTAGCCTAACCAATCTAATCAGCCAATTTTCAAGCTCGAATACCAACTTAGATATCACCAGTTTAATTAGCAAACTGACACAATCCAATGGCGGTAGCTTCGATATTGCTTCCATCACCAATTTACTCAGCGGCATGATTGGCAGCAATGCAGGTGATTTAGATATTACGAAACTCACCCAATTAGTGAGTGGGTTAATCGGTGGTAATACGGGTAATCTTGATATTGCTCAAATTACTCAATTGGTCAGCGGTTTGATTTTGGGTAATAGTGACCTCGATATGGCCGCAATCACACAACTGGTTGGTGGTTTAATTGGCGGCAATACTGGCAGTTTAGGCGGTATGGATTTTGGTGCTATCGCTGAACTGGTGGGTGGTTTAATCCAAGGCAATGGCGATCTTGATATTGCTCAAATTGCTCAACTGGTTAGTGGCTTGATTGGTGGCAACATCGGTGGAGGTTTAGGCGGTCTAGATATCGCAGTGATTGCTGAACTTGTAGGCGGTTTAATCCAAGGCAATGGCGATCTTGATATTGCGCAAATTGCTCAACTGGCAAGCGGCTTGATTGGCAGCAATATCGGTGGCGGTTTAGGCGGTATGGATATCGCGGTCATTGCTGAATTAGTAGGCGGTTTAATGCAAGGCAATGGCGATCTTGATATTGCACAAATTGCGCAACTGGCAAGCGGCTTAATTGGCGGTAACATCGGTGGTGATTTAGGTGGTCTAGATATCGCTGCTCTAGAACCAATTCTTGCGTTGCTTAATCCTGAAGGTCAGCTTGCAAGTGACTTTGATCTAGGTGGTTTATTAAATAATCTGACTGGAGATACAACTGGTGGTTTCAGCTTAGATGGCTTGAGTGATGGTTTTGACAACTTAATTTCTGGTTCAGATTTTAACATCAGCGACTTACTGCAAGGTGCGTCATCTACAACCAGTTCAGAGATCAATATTGATAGCTTAGTCCCTGCATTAGGCGATGCATTTGGCAATTTAACTGGTGGCACATCAGACACTCAATTTGATTTAGCTACCCTGCCAAATTTGGTACAGACTTTTGATTTGAATAACTTAAATTCTTTGTTCTAATCCTTGGTTTTAGGTTTTTATACATCAGTATCCAAAAAATACGCGCAGATTGCGCGTATTTTATCTGAGGCGATAACATTTAAATACCGCGCCAATCTACACGTGCATTACGCTCAGTTTGATAAATACGAGAAACATATTGCCCTAAAGGTAAATCCAGCAAATATTTTTTATAATCTTTAAATTCTTCAGAAATCACTTCATCATGTTCTTTTTCCCACGGCGTTCCAGAAATTTCCAAAATAGGTGCAAGCATCGAACACACTGAAATATCGGCTAAACCTAAACGCTCACCCACAAAATAACGCCCGTAATTATCAATCAAATGCTGATTTAAAATGACAATTAATTCATCCATCCGCTGTTTGGATTCTGCAACTTTATCTTGATCGAGCTGATAGCCCTTAGACACCAAGGCTTTAATAATTGGCTTGGAATATTTAGAAAATTGACGCAAATAGCCTTTTTCGCCAATTAAAATTTCCAAAGGTTCTTCACTTTCAGATAATGCATGCGCCAATCCCCAACGACGCACATGCTGGCCCAATTCATCAGCCAAAGTATTTATCGCCAATGCATGTTTATATTGTTCGGCATCACTACGCAACAAGGCATGTTCGGGATAAACATCGTCCAGATAAAAAGCAATTTGAGTCGAATCTGCTATCCAGCGATCTTGATCACGTAAAATAGGTAATTTATTTTGCCCTGTTTTTAATTGGGCAAAAGCGCGATGCACGCCTGGAATTAAGTTTTGCGCATCATAATCTAACTCTTTATGATCCAATAACCAGCGAGCTTTCTCACAAAAATGAGACAAAGGAAACTGGTATAAGATGCGCATAAAATCTCCATATTTAAAATTTTGATATCCAAAGCAGTATCAATACTGTGCTTGTCATACTTTAGTCATAGCCTCTTATAATTACAATGTACTTTTTATTCAAAATTCAGGCGAAACAGTCAGCAATTCAAAATCAATTCCGAAAAGAAATTCAACGTACAGCATCAAGCACGCTAGATTGGAGAAACATCTGTCCGATGACCTGACTTTATCTGCCCTTTCATGTAAAATCGTGCCTAATTTTTAAATAACACGTTGTGAGTTATTCATGGGTTTTAATTGTGGTATTGTGGGCCTGCCAAACGTTGGTAAATCTACGCTTTTTAATGCTTTAACCAAAGCTGCAATTGCAGCGGAAAACTTCCCGTTCTGTACCATTGAGCCAAATACAGGCATTGTACCTGTGCCAGATTCACGTTTGGACAAATTGGCGGAAATCGTAAATCCGCAACGTGTATTACCCACCACGATGGAATTTGTGGATATTGCAGGTTTGGTTGCAGGTGCATCTAAAGGTGAAGGTTTAGGTAACCAATTCCTTGCCAACATTCGTGAAACTGATGCGATTGCGCATGTAGTTCGTTGCTTTGAAGATGAAAACGTCATTCACGTAAATGGTAAGATTGACCCATTAGATGACATTGCAACCATCAATACCGAACTTGCGTTGGCCGATTTAGAAACGGTGAGCAAAGCCATTACACGCTTAGCAAAATCTGCCAAAGGTGGCGATAAAGAAGCCGTAGCGACCAAAGCCGTTTTAGAAAAAATCCAACCTTTACTGGATGATGGCAAGCCTGCACGTGCAGCCAATTTAGATGACGATGAACGCAAATTGGTTCGTGGTTTTGGTTTATTAACCTTAAAACCAACCATGTATATTGCGAACGTGGCAGAAGATGGCTTTGAAAACAACCCGCACTTAGATGCAGTCAAAAAACTTGCTGCAGAAGAAAATGCGATTGTGGTGCCTTTATGCAACCAAATTGAAGCCGAAATTTCATTACTTGAAGATGAAGACCGTGCAGAATTCCTAGAAGCTCTTGGTATGGAAGAACCAGGGCTGAACGTAGTGATTCGTGCAGGTTATGCGCTGTTAGGTCTGCAAACTTACTTTACTGCAGGCGTACAAGAAGTCCGCGCGTGGACAGTGAAAGTAGGTGCAACTGCACCACAAGCAGCAGGCGTAATTCACACTGACTTTGAAAAAGGCTTTATCCGCGCAGAATGTATTGCTTATGAGGATTTCGTACAATACAACGGCGAAGCAGGTGCAAAAGAAGCAGGTAAATGGCGCTTGGAAGGTAAAACTTATATCGTACAAGACGGTGATGTTTTACACTTCCGTTTTAATGTTTAATTGTTTTTATGTTTAGTTTTAGAACAATGCTTACAGCCGAGCATTGATTCAATAAAAAAACCTCGATGTAAGCATCGAGGTTTTTTTATAGGCGATTCTGCATCACATCAATGCAAAATAATCTCAACTAAGACTGCACCACATTGCCCTTTTGTTTCGGGTCGGTATTACCCAATTCAGGATGCGCCAAAGCATCGGCACATTGTTTTTTATCACGTTCATAATCGGCTTGTTTTTGTGCAAGACTGCTTGAACTGTCAATCGTCGCACGTGCCCAAATTTCCAAACTGGTCAAAGCCTTACGACACAGCGCATATTTCCCTTCCGTTACAGAGTCGGTCATTTTGACATTAATACGCCAGTCGGTACTTAATTTACGGGCAGGTTTGCGGACTTTATCTTCAATTAAGTTACGCTGTTTACGATACACGTACGGCTCAACTTCATTCATTAATTCCCACGCGGCTTGCGCATACACAGTCGCATCATTGGTGAGTTTTGGCGCAGGCTTAATTTCTACTGTTTTTTGCGGGTTGTTGTCATTGCTACACGCTTGCAATAACAGGCTACTGCATAACATTGAAGCAAGCAGGATTACAGGTGTTTTCAATTTCAACATATCGGTTCGCCCATACAAACAATTCGGCATCATGCTAATGAATTCAAGTATAATACACAATCTTCATTTGACCCATCGTTCAACTTTCTCCCACAAGGTGTGTCGTGTCCGTACACAATATTCAAACTGCGCCCGCAGCAAGTTTTTGGCAAGGTGCAAAAGATAGTCAGGCGATTATTTTCACCTATCTGCCTGTTTCTTTTGCTTTTGGTGTTTCTGCAACTCAATTCGGCTTTAGCGCATGGGAAGCCTTATTTTTATCTTGCTCGATGTATGCAGGGGCGAGTCAATTTTTAGTCGTTGCCTTATTGGGCAGTGGAACTTCAATCTGGATGACCGCATTAACGGTAATCGCCTTGGATATTCGACATTTACTTTACGGCCCGGCCTTACAAAACCTGATTCAAGATCGTTTAAACCTAAAAAAAACTGCAATTTGGTCATGGGGTCTGACCGATGAAGTTTTTGCCTCAGGCATGATTAAACTGTCACAGCGCCGTCAGGAATGGTCTGAATCATGGATGCTTGGACTGAGTTTATTTAGTTGGTTGTCTTGGGCATTAGGCTCTTTATTAGGCGGATTATTTGCCGATCAAGTCACTAAAATGCCACAGTTTTTGCAAGCGGCGCTCGACTTTTTACTGCCCGCTTTATTCCTTAGCTTCTTATTGGCAGCATTTGAAAAGAAACACACCTTTGTCGTGGGAATCACCATTCTAGTATCTGCCGTAGCTTGTTATTTTATTGACTTATCTGCTGCAATTTTTATTGGGATTTCTTCAGGTATTTTGGCGGGATTATTTAAACACTATGTTTTAAAACAACCCGACCCTGAACATACAGGATCAAAATCATGAGTTTAGAAATTATTTTGGTCGGTATTATAGTCGGTATCGCAAACTTCGCCTCACGTTTTGGGCCATTTTTTGTGATTCAAAAGTTTCAACAAGGCTCACAGCAACGTGGTGCTTTATGGCTTAAAATCGCTTTGGGCAGCATTGGTATAGCCGCAATTAGCTCTATGCTCGTGGTTGCAACCTTGCCACCTTTGCTTGAAACACCCAATAAAAGTTTTGCGATGTTGATTGGCTTTTTAGTGCTGACAGGTTTGTATTTTAAGTTTAAGAAAATCGTACCTGCAACGCTTACCGCAGCCATCACCTATGGTTTAATTTATACTTATGTGCCATTTTCGTTCTAATGTTGCTGAAATTTAGAGGTTGAATCGTCCAAATGATCTATTTCAGGATTCAGCCTTAACTGCTTTAAAGCACTGAATGCAATATAAGTAGATGACAAAATCATGATTTTGTTGCAAACAGGGCTTAACTCATGGAACAGTTCTGCTATGCTAAAAGCCCACTTTAGCAAGGACGATTCACATGAGCGTGACCATTGGTACTCCCCTTCAATCTTCTGCTTTTAAAGTTTTGCTATTGGGTTCAGGGGAACTCGGTAAAGAGGTGGTAATTTCACTGCAACGCTTAGGCGTAGAAGTACATGCCGCCGATCGCTACGACCATGCGCCAGCCATGCAAGTCGCACATTATGCTTATACTTTAAACATGGCAGATGCCACAGAATTAAAACAACTGATTGAAAAAATTCAACCCAATTTAATTGTGCCTGAAATTGAGGCCATTGCGACATCAGTTTTACTTGAAATTGAAGCGCAAAATATTGCAACAGTGATTCCATCTGCCAAAGCGGTAAATTTGACCATGAACCGTGAAGGCATTCGTCGTTTGGCTGCAGAAGAATTAGGTTTGCCGACATCCGCTTATCGCTTTGCCAATTCTCTCGAATCTTTCCGCGCTGCATGTGATGACATTGGTTATCCAAACTTTGTGAAGCCTGTGATGTCATCTTCAGGCAAGGGACAATCGCGTGTCACCTGCTTTGATGAAGTTGATGCAGCTTGGGAATATGCCCAGACTGGCGGGCGCGTCAATCAAGGCACTGTGATTGTTGAATCACAAATTGACTTCGATTTTGAAATTACCTTATTAACCGTACGTGCTAAAAACCCAGAAACTGGTGCGATCGAAACTTCATATTGCGACCCAATTGGTCACCGTCAAGATGCAGGCGACTATGTAGAAAGCTGGCAACCTCAAGCCATGAGTGATGCTGCCTTGACTGAAGCCAAACGAATTGCACACAAAGTGACTACTGCCTTAGGTGGTTGCGGTATTTTTGGTGTAGAGCTGTTTGTGAAAGGCGATAAAGTCTGGTTCAGTGAAGTATCTCCACGTCCACACGACACAGGTTTGGTGACATTGGCTTCACAATTCCAAAGTGAATTTGAATTACATGCCCGCGCGATTTTAGGCTTACCTGTCAATACCACACGCCATAGCGTTGCAGCCAGTGCAGTGATTTATGCAGGTGTCGATGCAACAAATCTTTCATTTTCTGGCCTGAATCTTGCATTAGCACATCCCGATACAGATTTACGTATATTTGGCAAACCTGAAGGTTTTGAACGTCGTCGTATGGGCGTTGCCACTGCGCGAGCAGAAACCACAGAGCAAGCGCGTGAGCTAGCTCAGCAGACTGCGGACACTGTTCGTGTTCATTTAAACGAAAATCAAAATTAAGCTCGTCATTGCATAACGGAATTGTCCATGATCATTACATTACCCTTGCTGAATTATGTAAAAAGCAACCATGACATTCAGGCCATTAACCAATGGCGCACCGATGTCGAAAATCAGCTACAACAATGTTTTGAAAATGGACAATCCATTCGTGAAGTGATTTTGGCGCGTTCTAACCTGATTGATGAAGCGCTCACTTTCTTATGGCAACATGCTGAATTAGACAAAACCGATTTAAGCCTATTTGCGGTAGGTGGCTATGGGCGCAAAGAAATGCTGCCCTATTCAGATGTCGATATTATGGTGTTATCGGAAGATGCAATTACAGCAGAACAAGAACAACTCATTTCGACCTTTATTTCATCTTTATGGGATGTTGGCAATTTCAAACCTGCCACCAGCGTGCGGACTATTCAGGACTGTGTGATTCAGGCAACCAGTGATTTAACTGTTGCGACTGCCTTGATTGAAGCGCGTTTAATTACGGGAAATCAGCAGCTTGCCAAATGGCCGCGTCGTATTGTTTCGCAAACTTGGACAGATAAAACTTTTTTTGATGCCAAAATGGAGGAACAAAGCAAGCGTTATGCGCAGCACAATGACACCGAAAGTAATTTAGAACCCGATATTAAAAATGCTCCGGGCGGTATTCGTGACATCAACCAAATTGGCTGGATTGCCAAACGCCATTTTCGGGTCAATCGTATTTACGACTTAGTGCATTTAGGTTTTATTTCAGAGTTTGAATTGGGTGTACTCGAAGAAGCCGAAAGCTTTTTATGGGAAATTCGTCATCATCTCCACCGTTTAACCAAACGTGATGAAAACCGTTTATTGTTTGATTATCAACGAGATATTGCAGCAACTTTTGGCTATGTTCGAGAAGAAGGTAAACCACAAAATTACCCGATTGAACAATTTATGAAGCGTTATTATCGCTCTGCACAGCAAGTTTCCACTTTAAATGAAATGTTGCTGGCCTATTTTAATGAGTCGGTCATTACCCCGCGTTTGCCTAATTATGAACGTAACATTGAAGAAATTAATGAAAATTTTAAACTGGTCGATGGCAAACTTGCCGTGCAGCACCACAAAATTTTCTCAGAAAAACCAAGCGCAATTTTAGAAATTTTCTATTTATTGGCCAATCGTCCTGAAATTGAAGGAATTCGCGCACGAACACTGCGCCTGCTGACACTTGCAGCCAAGCGTATTGACCAAAGTTTCCGTGATGATCCAACGCATCAAGCGCTGTTTATGGCAATTTTGCGCTCACCGCACCGCTTGTATAATACCTTGGTGACTATGAAACGCTTAGGTGTATTGGGCAATTACATCCCCGCTTTTGGTCAAATTACAGGTTTAATGCAATACGACTTATTCCATATTTATACAGTCGATGCGCACATTTTACTATTACTCCGCAATTTAAGCCGCTTCAAAGAACCTGAATTCGCGAAAGATTTTCCTGTGGTCAGTTCGGTATTTCAGCGTTTAGCCCGTCGTGACATTATTTATTTGGCTGCGATTTTCCATGATATTGCTAAAGGTCGTCGTGGTGATCACAGTGAACTTGGTGCGGTAGATGCGATTGAGTTTTGCCGTAAACACGGATTTACTGAACGTGAATGTAACCTTGTGGCATGGTTAGTCAAAAATCACTTGTTGATGTCAGTCACAGCACAGAAAAAAGATATTTCTGACCCCGATGTGGTCAAGGAATTTGCCGAAAAAATGGGAGATATGGAGCATTTAGATTATCTCTATACCTTAACGGTTGCTGATATTAATGCGACTAATCCAACACTCTGGAACTCATGGCGTGCATCCTTAATGCGCCAACTTTATACGCAAGCGCGTGATGTCATTCGCTCAGGACTTGGGCGTCCCGTCGATTATCAAATGCTGATTGAAGACACCAAATTTGCGGCAAGCGAGTTACTGGTTAAAGATTTTGAACTCAGTGCTGTTGAAAAAGTCTGGCAAGAACTGGGCGATGAATACTTTATTAAAGAATCTGCCGATGAAATTGCATGGCATACCCGCGCGATTTTGGAGCATGGCGATAATCCTGCACCATTAGTGCTCATGCGCGCGCACCGAAAATCAGCACAAGACGCAGTACAAATCTTTATTTACACGCAAGACCAACCCAACCTATTTGCCACAACTGTCGCTATTTTAGACCGCATGAACCTTGACGTTCAGGATGCACGAATTATTACTGCGACCAAAGCCTTTAGTTTGGATACTTACGTGGTCTTAGACCGTTTTGGCACACTCTTAACAGACCCTGAACGTGAAGAAATGGTGATTGAGGCTTTAGTGAATGCCTTGAGCCAGTCAGATAAATATCCGGGTCTGATGCAACGCCGCATTCCGCGTCAATTACGTCATTTTGACATTGAAAATACAGTAGAAGTGACTTTCAATGCAGCGCTGAATCAAAACATGGTCGAAATTGCCACACTAGATCATCCCGGGTTACTCGCCAAAATTGGCGGCTTGTTTATGATGCAAGGCTTAGATATTCACTCCGCCAAAATTGCCACCCTGGGCGAACGTGCCGAAGATATTTTCTTCGTCACCAAAAAAGATGGTAACCCAATGACAAAGTCTGAAGCAGATATCTTTGCAATCCAGCTCAAAGCTGCTTTAGATGAGGCCTCTAATCAGGTCTGTGGTCAACATTAACTTCAATTTACGGAACATCCATGAACTCAAGTTTGTCCTTATTACATCCTTACCCTTTTGAAAAGCTAAACAAACTATTTCAGGACGTACAACCTGCAAATTTGCCGTTAATTCCACTGTCTATTGGCGAACCTAAACATCCTGCACCTGAATTTGTCAAACAAGCCATTATTGATAATTTTCAGCATTTATCGACTTATCCGAACAGCAAAGGTCTGCCTGAATTACGTCACAGCATTGCCCATTGGCTGACACAACGCTTTCATTTAAAACAAGTTAACCCAGACACTCAAGTTCTCCCCGTTTCAGGTACACGTGAAGCGATTTTTTCCTTCGTACAAGCATTGATTCGACGTGAAGATGCACCCTATGTAGTGATGCCCAATCCGTTTTATCAAATTTATGAAGGGGCAACTTTATTGGCAGGTGCCCAACCTTATTTCATCAATTGCACCGAAGACAATAATTACTTGGGTGATTTTGATGCCGTACCTGCAGAAGTCTGGGAAAAAACCGCTTTATTATTTGTCTGCACACCAGGAAATCCAACGGGTGCTGTCCTTTCAAAAGAACAATTTAAAAAGCTAATAGCTTTGTCAGATCAATATAATTTTGTCATTGCATCTGATGAATGTTATTCGGAATTATGGTTTGACCAAGCTCCTACAGGTTTACTGGAAGTCTGTGCCGAACTTGGACGCGATGACTACAAAAACTGCATCGTATTCCATTCTTTGTCTAAACGCTCAAACTTACCCGGCATGCGTTCAGGCTTTGTTGCGGGCGATGCCAACTTATTAAAACCTTATTTGCAATATCGTACCTATCATGGTGCGGCAATGCCTGTTCAACATCAATTGGCATCTATTGCAGCTTGGGATGATGAACAGCACGTTGAAGATAATCGTCAACAATATCGCGCCAAGTTTGAATTATTTCAAATGGAACTTGGGCATTTACTGCCATTAAAAAAACCAGATGCAGGTTTTTATTACTGGCTCAAAGTCGATCATGATGAAAACTTTGCCAAAATGTTGATGGAAAAAACCCATATTAAAGTGCTACCAGGGCGATATTTATCTCGTGAAACCGCACAAGGTAACCCAGGTGAAAACCATGTTCGCTTGGCTTTGGTTGCAGATTTGGCACAATGTGAACAAGTAATTCAACGTCTTAAAGCGATTTTATAAGTTAATGATTTCAACTAAATTTAAGGCGATCATCTGATCGCCTTAATCAGGGTCTGTTGACATTTCATAAATGGCTTGCGCTGTAGGCTAAAACTGAGCAGATCAGGCATGAAACGCAAGTAATAGCGAGACTATTGCCAAGTTTCATGACGCAATCTGAGAAAGTTTTAGCCACATGAGCAATAACAAAGCACTGCTTTGTTTGCTGCGCAAGGGGACAAGCATATTTTTTGCTGCTATTGCGTTATGAGTCAGTTATTTAGAATGACTAAATTTCCTGTCTCATGCCTTATATCAGCTAAAAAATATGCGTTGTCGCAAATATAGACGAAGTGTCAACAGACCCTAAATTATTTGCACAAGCGCAAGCCTTTATCGTAAAGCCTTTTCAATTTCCGCCTGCAAATCTTCAGGTTTTGTGGTCGGAGCAAAACGGTTCAACACCTTGCCATCTTTGCCAATTAAAAACTTGGTGAAATTCCATTTAATTCCGTTGCCCAAAATACCTTTACTGTTATTGGTCAGGTAACGGAAAATCGCATGTGCTTCAGGCCCTTTCACATCAATTTTGCTAAACATTGGAAAACTGACACCATAGTTTTTTTGGCAGAAGCTCCCAATTTGCTCATTGGAACCTGGATCTTGCCCACCAAACTGATTGCACGGAAAGCCCAAAACTTCAAGACCTTGGTCTTTATATTGTTGGTATAACTTTTCCAAACCCGCAAATTGAGGCGTAAAACCACACTTGCTGGCTGTATTTACAATCAACAAAACCTTCCCTTCATAATCGCTAAAGGCTTTATTTTGTCCATCTAACAACTCAGCTTCAAACTGATAAATGTTGGTCATGGATAATTTCCCTCATCATTTTTTTCTTGTGTTTTGAGTTCTAAAGAAGCCGAATTGACACAATAGCGCAATCCTGTTGGCTGTGGACCATCATCAAAAACATGCCCTAAATGTGCGTCACAATGATGACAAACAATCTCAGTACGCTGCATGCCGTGCGAACCATCCTGATGTTCTTCAATCACCCCAGGCTGGATTGGACGATAGAAACTTGGCCAACCGCTACCGCTGTCATATTTTGTTTCAGATGAGAATAGCGCTGTACCGCAACAACGACAGGTATAAATCCCCTCTTGTTTAGTATTCCAATATCTCCCCGTAAAAGCAGGCTCCGTGCCTTTTTGACGTGTAATCCGAAATTCCTCTGGTGATAACTCTCTTTGCCATTCTCGGTCTGTTTTATTGAGTTTTCCCATCACTAACTCCTTTAAATCTTTGACATTCAGTGTCATGCTTCAGTACTTCCATTTTTACGCTAGACCTTGCAAAATATCTAGCTAAATTTCAGCATAGATTGTGATATTTCAGTAATCTATAATTTATTTATCTTCTAATCATTGGATGGAACTATGTCCGTACTAGGTAACACGACTCCGCGCGAAATAAAAAAATCATCAAAACTTGAGCATGTATGCTACGACATTCGCGGACCTGTGTTACGAGCGGCCAATGAAATGGAAGAGGCCGGTCATAAAATTATTAAACTGAATATTGGCAACCCTGCCCCATTCGGTTTTGAAGCGCCACAGGAAATTATTAATGATGTCGCATTGAATTTGCCTAATGCGATTGGTTATACCGACTCCAAAGGGATTTTCCCTGCGCGTAAAGCGATTTGTCAGTACTATCAGCAAAAAGGCATTTTCGATATGCATGTCAATGATGTGTATATAGGCAACGGCGTGTCTGAACTGATTGTTATGGCGATGCAAGGCTTGTTGGACGATGGCGATGAAATGCTGGTACCAATGCCTGACTACCCGCTTTGGACTGCGGCAGTGAATTTATCGGGCGGTACTGCTATTCACTACAAATGTGATGAAGAAAACTTTTGGTATCCAGACATTGCCGATATGGAAAGCAAAATCACGCCAAATACGCGCGGTATTGTCATTATTAACCCGAATAACCCAACGGGTGCGGTTTATCCACGTCATGTGTTGGAACAAATTGTAGCATTGGCAAAAAAATATGACTTAATTTTATTTGCCGATGAGATTTACGACAAAATTATTTATGACGGCATTGAGCATGTTGCGGTTGCAGCTTTAGCGGGTGATCAACTCTGTATCTCATTTAATGGCTTGTCTAAATCGTATCGCATTGCGGGCTTCCGTTCAGGCTGGATGGCGATTACAGGCGATAAATCACGCGCTGCAGACTACATTGAAGGTTTAGACATGTTGGCGTCTATGCGCTTGTGTGCCAACCATCAGGCGCAGTACGCGATTCAAACAGCATTGGGTGGTTATCAGTCTATCAATGACTTGATTCGTCCGGGTGGTCGTTTATACGAACAACGTAACATTGCATGGGAAATGCTGAATGACATTCCTGGCGTGTCTTGTGTCAAACCTGAGGGTGCAATGTATTGCTTCCCGAAACTTGATCCAAACGTCTATCCAATTGAAGATGACGAAAAGTTAATGCTCGATTTACTCAAAGCAGAAAAAGTTTTATTGGTTCAAGGTACAGGTTTTAACTGGCCAACGCCTGATCATTTCCGTGTCGTGTTCTTGCCTGCAGAAAATGAATTACGTGAAGCAATGACACGTTTAGGCCGTTTCTTGGCAAAAATCCGCTAAGATCAAACCGAATCTCTGTTTTAAAATGCCGTGTTGATCACGGCATTTTTTATGGATTTGATTTTTATTTCTATTTTATCTTTCACCTATTGTTCATCACCAAGCAGTAACACAGCAAAGCGATACTCAGACACTTAGGGATACACTTTTACACGCCCGCAAAAGCATGCTGTAATAGCCACAAGCGATTAAGTTTCAGGAATTGAGCATGCACTACCAAGTCCATCTTATTGATGCGCAAAAACCATCACAAAACTATATTTGGTTGCTTGAACATTGTGCTAGCAAACAAGTGGTGGTGATCGACCCAACCGATGCCAAACCTGTTGAAGATTTTTGCCAAAATCATGGTTTAGAGATCGCGCAAATTTGGTTGACGCATTGGCATCAAGACCATATTGGCGGTGTGCCTGAACTCATTGCAGAACGTAATTTACCTGTTTATGGGCCACGTGAAGAATTGAGCAAAATTCCGTTTATCACGCATCCTTTACAAAACCAAGATCATATCAATTTTCATGATTTACAGGTCGATGTTATTGCCGTTCCGGGACATACCTTGGGGCATATTGTGTATTTTATAGATGCGTTGGATGTATTGTTCTGTGGCGACACTTTATTTGCGATGGGCTGTGGACGTGTTTTTGAAGGTACACATTTGCAAATGTATCAATCTTTAAACCGATTGGCAGCTCTACCTCCGCGTACCCAAGTATATTGCACCCATGAATATACATTGGCGAATGCTCAATTTGCACTGCATGTAGAACCAGACAATGTTGCCATTCAAGAGCGTTATCAACAGATTGAAAGTTTACGCATGCTTAATCAACCGACTTTACCAAGCAGCATCGAACTAGAACTGGAAACTAATCCATTTTTAAGAGCCGAAAGTGTCGAAGAATTTCAGAAATTACGTGAACTCAAAGACAACTTTTAAATTGAAATTTGGATAAGAAAGTGCATGATATTTCATATTTTCTCGGCTTATAAAATTTGATTACTGGCAGCAAACTCATCTAATTGAGTTTGTGTCACCACACGCACAGCATTCATTTCATCGACCCGCACCAAAAGCAAATTGGACAATGCGGGCTGATAACGGCGTGCACTGCCAAAAGGCGTATAAGCCACATTGGATTGTGAAGAAAATAGCAACCAATCTTCATGCCCAAGCATCACGGCAACTGGCTCTAGCCCTTGATTTTGCATCTGCTTCACTATGTGCTCAACCTGCTGTTGGATTGTTTGTGCAGTCATGTCTATTTTCCAAACCTTCAAACTCAACCATAGTATAAGCTAATGTCTATTTGGTACCGACATGCTCCATACTGATATGCATTGCGCTAAATTAAAGCTTGGCATAAAAAATGGATAATCCCCATATGTTCATGCTGAAAATAAATACAGCCTAAAACTAAAAATCATTAACAAAATATTTCTAAGTCATCTTTTGGCAATATATCTAAGACCTTAAAATTAATTACGCCACCTCAGTTAAAATAATAAATATCAATAATTTACAAATAAATAATTCTTTTAAAATATTCTAATTGCTTAAAAGGACTTTAGATTTCTAAAAATCAGTGAAAAAAATGTCAAAGAAATACATTTCTGCCCTTTAAAAATTCAAGAAATATCCCTATTAATAATTAAATAAATGGATAGGAGTTCTCTCGTGAAAAAAGTTGTTAAAGCAAAAAATTTAATTGCGTTTCGTATTTGGTTAGAAAAATTAGGTTATTCAGTCAAAAATTTGGCGGATGGTCACGGTTTCACATTTAGCTTTCAAAAAGAATATGGTTTGGTCACTTGCGAGCTTTCTGGTAATGCTTTAGCAATGAAATTAGGCGAGGAATTTGAAGACCATTTAAAAGCATAAGTACTTATACAATATAGATAAGTATGCGATAACGGTTGAACTTGATAGGATGCAAAAATAAAAATTCAAATCGTATTTCATCAACACTTAAAGATGATCTTGCCCTTAACCTGTTTATGGGCTTTTTTTTATACTGAACTTTAAATCTTAAAATACATCTAAGCCTTGTCAAAGAGATGCAATGATTTAAAGCTAAAATAACAGGCAATAAAAAAGCAAGGTCATTGCCTTGCTCTTTAATGTATGGTGGGGACGGAGAGACTCGAACTCTCACACCTCGCGGCGCTGGAACCTAAATCCAGTGCGTCTACCAATTTCGCCACGTCCCCAACATCGGGTACCAACTGAGTTGTTGGATTTTAATTTGGCAGAGGATCAAGGATTCGAACCTTGACGAACGGTTTTGGAGACCGTCATGCTACCATTACACCAATCCTCTGTAACTTAAAATCAAGCTGACTTGATATTTAAGTGGTGGGGACGGAGAGACTCGAACTCTCACACCTCGCGGCGCTGGAACCTAAATCCAGTGCGTCTACCAATTTCGCCACGTCCCCGATGGCTGTGTATATTATAGAGATCACTTCCTGATGACAAGCCTTTTTTATAAAAAAGCACAATGACTGTTTAAATAAAAAACAAAAAACTATTTTTTGATTTTTTCTTAAGCATATTCAGCCACTAAGCCATAATTTCAACTCTGCAATACTCGTTGCACGCTGCGAATAGGACTTTGCCAACATGTGATTCAGCAGTGGTAAAAATGCTTGTAGATGCGTAGAAAGTTGGATATGCAATCTTTGACAATGTAAATACGCCCAATCGTGGTAACTATTTGCCTGCAAGCGTTGTTGCGTTAACCATTCATAAAAAATAATGCCTAAAGCATAAATATCACTTTGTGCAGTTTTGAGCTGTCCGTGAAATAATTCTGGTGCCATATAACGTGGCGTTGCAGTCATCCCCTGACATTGAATATCTGCAACTTGCTGTGCTTGCTCAAAATCTAACAGTTTGATTTGCCCATCTAACTGCACAATATGTTCAGCTTTTAAGTCGGCATGAATCCAACCCAATTGATGCAATGCATCCACTGCTTCAAAGACACGCAAAAATATGTGTTTAATCGCTTCTGTATATTCAGGTAGATTACCCATCGCAAAAACAGCTTGCGCCTCAGACAGAATTAAAGCACGTGAATAGACCTGTGAATAATGCGATGAAATGTCGTGTGAATTACCCTGCGGCTGAATATGAATGGGTGCAGCATCCATCAATTCACATGGCAATAAAAAAGATAAATGTGATGATTGCGCGTACTGTTTATAAAAGTTCCATTCTTGTGCAAAGCCCTGCTCTACTGTCGCATAAACTCCCTGTTGTTGGGCTTTCAGCCAATAAAACTGCCCTTGATGTTCAAAACGATAAATATGCCGACCATGTTGCAAACTTTGCGCTTTACTGCGCAACTCGAACTGCGCAGTATCTAGCTGTTGAACATCCAAATTTAAAACATTAAACAACACTTGCGCCAGTGCGCATTTCTGCTGCGACTTCGGTGGATACCTCTATTTGAGCTGCATTTAATAATTCTAAGCAATGTTGCAAAGTTTTACCGACACGTGCATGCGTTTCAATCGATGAAATTTTCGGCCAAGTCGCACGCTCGCCTTCACGCTGTAAAATTTTAAATAAATGTGGTTTCGGGTTTTGCAACATATAGCTGTAATGACGCAGGTTATAGCTTCCTACAATATTCACATCACCATAATAGCGTTGATCGACAATACCATAGCCATGATCTAGCAAACGACGCACAGGCGGTACAGCTCCTGCTCGCTCACGTACAAAATCCATTACCCCACGACTAATGACTTTGCCCTGACGACGAATAATCCGTTCTGGCCAACTCAGCATATCTTTACGATAACGCTTAATATCATCCTGCATAAAAGGCACTACATGTGGATTGACCTGACTGGCGATGGTGTAGTTAATATTATACAAACGTGCCATTTTTTCCTGTGGGAAATCGCTACGCACACTGCCATCCACCCAACGGGTTTTACCCATATATGGAGTGTGTTCGCCATCATAACGCTTGTTGGTTAAACGTACTGGTGGAAATAAAATTGGCACAGCACACGAGGCCAACACCGCACTCCAAACCAACAAATCTGGCGCAGTGAAGCTGTTCATAATGCGTGAGTCTTGCGATGCATCATAAGGCGCAACCGCCACATTAATATGCAAACCTGATTTTTGAAAAGCTTCTTCAAACGTGGTATCGCCCAAGTTTTTGATCAGGAATTTTTTTAAATAATGCACATCGGCAATTCCACCATTGCCTTTAAGAATTTCGCGCATTTGTCTAAACTGAAATGCTTCGTGGAAAAATGACTCACCACCCAAAATATGCTGTACTTCTTCAGGTTTTGCAATGCCTAGCATTGCAGTCATTATTGCACCCGCGCTCGAACCCGACAGCACTTTAGGCATTAAATCCTGTTCAAGTAAGGCCTTACAAACACCTGTATGAAACAAACCTAGCGTTGCCCCACCAGAGAACATCAAGGCAGGTTGTCCGTATGCAGTTTGGCATTGCTGAAAAAACTCTATTTTTTCTACTTTGGTTAAAGCCTGACATTCATCTGAAGCGACAAAAGCCAAACTTTTACTGACTTCATCCACATAATCTTCAATAATTTTTTTAGTACCCACATAGGTTGCAGTAAACAACATCGGATGGGCAATATTGGCTATGTCAAAAGTTAAACCTTCACGCAAAATATAAATTAAATCGTGACTGCGTTCGGTGGTGCGATAACGGCGTAATAAATTTAAACGATGCGAGATAATTTCCGCATCAAAATATGGCGAACTGTTGTCATATTTCCATTCTTGCGCACCAGTTTCTTCATCTATACGAATGGCAATACTTTTCCATTCTTCATACGATTCGGCATTTTGAATTTGGCGCTTGAGTTTTTTTATGCGATAGGCTTGATGCGGATTAACATCTTCGGTGAAATCTTTAAATAACATAGCATTCCTCAATCCGTTGGTTTATTCGCAGCACTACGCTTGCCTATGCCTACTATACACAACAATATCTAAAAAATTGTAATACGCGTCAATGACTCGATTCACACTTTGATTGTCAAATCTAGGTCAATTGCGCTAGTCTTAAAGTGTAGCAATCTGATCTGCATTTTTTAAGCTGAATTATCATGGCAAACCTAGATTTACCCGACAACATCTTATTATCACTTTCTCATGTACTCCAACAACTACAGCAAAGTTTACCTGCTTTAAAACAAGAAACCGACTTTTCCGCCATCGCATTCAAATGGCAAGATCGACAATTGATAGCGATTCAACAACCAAGAAAAATTGATTTAGATGATTTAAAAGGCATCGAAAAGCAAAAAGAAAAAGTCATTCAAAACACCTTGCAGTTTTTAAATGGCTTACCTGCCAATGATGTGTTACTTACAGGCTCACGCGGTACGGGAAAATCATCTATTGTACGTGCCCTATTGACCGAGTATGCCAATCAAGGATTACGTTTAATTGAAATTGAACGCGATGATTTGTCTGAATTGCCAGAAATTCAAAAAATCATTCAGCATCGTCCTGAAAAATTTATTGTCTACTGTGATGATTTAGCTTTTAACGCAGAAGATGAAAATTATCGTAGTTTAAAAAGTGTTTTAGATGGTTCATTACAATCAGGTTCCAGTAATTTTATTATTTATGCAACCAGTAACAGACGTCATCTATTACCTGAATTTATGCATGAAAATACACCTGTCACTCGTGTAGATGTGCCGCAATATACTGAGTTGCATCCTCAAGAAGCAATTGAAGAGAAAATTTCACTGTCTGATCGCTTTGGTCTATGGCTGTCGTTTTATCCAATGGATCAAAATCTATATTTAGAAATTGTGGAGCATTATTTACACAAAGCCGAAATGCCAATGACTGCCGAAGTACGTGCAGAAGCATTAAGATGGTGTCAGGCACGTGGACAGCGTTCAGGGCGTGCTGCCTATCAATTTTCTAAACACTGGATTGGCTCGCAGCAACTTAAAGCACTTTAAATATTTTAATGGGTTGTTTGCATATAGAAGATAGTCAGCAACCCACTCTATTTAAACGCGCTAAATGACTGAGCGACTACTGACCTTGTTCTGCAGCAATCCGTGCCAATGTGTCTTTATAAAATTCTTCGCCATGCGCCTGCATTTCTGCCACAGTCGGCTCTCCTACATATACTTCTTGCGGTGCTGTCGCTTCAGGTGTGATAGCCGAAGGATGAGTTGCTGCAGTAGTCAAACGAGTCGGTACTTCGACCTGTTGGGCTGTCACTGAACTCGGCTGATTTTCTGTACTATTTATATTTTGCTGTATTGACTCAGCGCCCTCGCAAGCGGTCAATACCATCATCCCCATCACACAAATAATGCAAAATGTATTTTTAAATCGCATGTTTATCTCAATTAGTTTTATATTAAATATCTACCAAAAATCATAGTTTAAAGTTGCAAACACAACAATTGGACAGGATTCACAGATTTAAATACTGCTGTCAGCTACTTTATAGATTTCTATAAATTGTAGGATGAGTGCACAAAAAAAATAAAGCAGTTCTATTTGAAACCAATACGTGAAATAAAGTTTGGGATAGAATATGACTATAAAACTTCAAAAAAATTAAAAATATTTATATTGCAATTATTTAATTTTACTTAATAAGATCAACTTTAGTCCATTGTATTATTTTATGAACCCATTATTCGCTTAAGATGCAATCTCTTTAAAACAAACAACGGTTAAAAAATAATGTTTAAATTTAAAAATTTGTTAATTACAGTAAGTTTAATTACAACGCTTACAGCATGTACACAAGTGAAAACGCAAGAGTATTATGCCGAGAACTTAGATGAAGCTAAAAAAGTTTTGCAGAAGTGCGAAGAAATGGCCAATCAAGGTAAATCACTAGAAGGTAAAAAATTAGAAAACTGTACAAATGCAGGGAATGCTGTGATGCAAGGCATGATGAAAGATCTTACCAAAGGTTTAATGGACGCAGTTCGCTAAGTCTTAAGTATTCGTTTCTAATATTAATGTAAAAATTTAGCATATAAAGTCAGAGGCAGATTATTGCCTCTGATTGATTTTATGCTACGAACAACTTAACCCGCAGTTGGATTGGTAAGCTCCGTCATCGGCCAACGTGGTGTAGTCGTAACCGATAAACCATCTTGCTGCCCTGCTTTTAAACGCTGATAGCCCGCAAAAGCAATCATTGCACCATTGTCGGTGCACAATGCAGGTTCTGCATAATAAACCGTTGCACGAATTTTAGCTAAATCTGCTTCTAAACGCTCACGTAACCGAGTATTTGCACTCACCCCACCCGCGATCACCAAGCGTTTTAAACCTGTTTGTTTTAAAGCTTTTACCGATTTTTTCACCAAAGTATCAACAATCGCTTCTTGGAAACTTGCCGCAATATCGGCATCACGGTTTTCATCACCTAACTTTTTCATTTGTACTGAAACCGCAGTTTTTAAACCGCTAAATGAAAATTCTAAGCCTTGGTGCAACATTGGACGTGGAAATTCAAAAGCTTTGGCATCGCCTTGTTCAGCTAGTTTGGCGATATTTGGCCCACCCGGATACGGTAAACCCATCATTTTGGCAACTTTGTCAAAAGCCTCGCCTGCAGCATCATCAATCGACTCGCCTAACAATTCATATTGGCCAATGCCATAAGCTGCCATGAGCTGTGTATGTCCACCCGAAACCAATAAAGCGACAAACGGAAATTCTGGCGGTGTCGCAGACAATAATGGTGCAAGCATGTGCCCTTCCATGTGATGCACCCCAATTGCAGGTTTATTTAAGGCAAAAGCTAAAGTTCGTCCAAATAATGCGCCTGTCATGAGTGCGCCCATTAGCCCCGGCCCACGGGTATAAGCCACTGCATCAATTTCAGATTTTTTGACTTGGCTCTGCTCAAGCAATTGATTGATTAAAGGAATAAGTTTGCGCACATGGTCACGTGAAGCCAGTTCGGGTACCACACCACCATACTCTGCATGCAATTTAATTTGGCTATACAGTACTTGCCCGCGCAAACCTAACTCGCTGTCATACAGTGCAAGTCCTGTTTCATCACAAGATGTTTCTAAGCCTAAAACGATCATTAAATTGCCTATAACCTGTATCAATTCTATTGCGAAACCTATTATAGACTTGTGATATGAGATGTAAATGAGTAAAATACTGACCTTCACTTGTGATCGTGGGCAATTTCGCCCAGATCTTATCCATAACTTAATGAGGATTCTTCATGCCACAAGTTAAATTGAAAGAAGGCGAACCAGTAGACGTAGCTATCCGTCGTTTCAAACGTTCTTGCGAAAAAGCAGGTGTTTTAGCTGACGTACGTAAGCGTGAATTCTACGAAAAACCAACTCAAGAACGTAAGCGCAAAAAAGCTGCTGCTGTTAAACGCTACCAAAAGAAATTGGCGCGTGAATCAGTACGTACTACTCGCCTTTACTAATTAATTTGTGATTGCCTGTCTGGATTAAATGATGACGACTTTAAAAAACCAAATTACTGACGTTTTGAAAGCGACAATGCGCGCCAAAGAAATGGATAAGTTAACGGTAATTCGTAGTCTACAGGCGGCAATTAAGCAAATCGAAGTCGATGAGCGCAAAGAGCTTGACGATGCTCAGGTTCTTGCGGTCATTGAAAAGCAAATTAAACAACGTAAAGAATCGGTTAAAGCCTTTGAAGGCGCTGGCCGAGAAGATTTAGCTAGTAAGGAACAAGCCGAAATTGAGGTGTTATCTCAGTTTCTACCAGAAGCTATGACTGAGGAAGAACTTGATTCCATGATTGCGCAAACCATTGAAGCGCAACAAGCTACTAGCATGAAAGATATGGGTAAGGTGATGAACTCTCTGCGTCCGCTCATAGCCGGGCGCGCCGATCCTGCTCAAGTATCTGCCAAAATTAAAGCCAAATTAAGCTAATTAGCTCACCCCAAATTTGTGCTTCTCCGAACACTGATTTAAATGTCAGATTAAGCCCGCTTTAATCTTTCTATCTAATGCTATTAAGTAAAATGCTAAACCTAGGATGAGATAGATTATCTATTCACCCTTAGACACTTCTGCTTTAACTTTTTACTTTAAATCGCAGTTCACTTGATATTTTTTCAGTAATTGCATTTCTTTAGATGTGCTGACCTGCTGAATCACGTCCTGTTTATTAATATTCTGATAACGACGATCCAAATAGGCACGGTTTTCATCTGCTGCCTGATATAAACGATCAACATAACGACTAACAATGCCGCAAAACTGCTGCTGTTGCTGCGGATTAAAACCCTGCTGTTGTGGGTTTAAGCCTCGTAAAAACTGTCGGGTATCTTGTTTATATTGCGCATTAATTTCTTCAACAGCCAACACATACTGCTCTGCACTCGCAGCATAGACATTTTGCAAGGTCATCCCCAAAGTAAGGCATAAATAAATATATTTTTTCATTTTCAAGTCAGGGTCGTTTCAACTCAAGTTCTATTTTAGCATTGTATATTCGGTGAATAACTATTCACACGACTCAATTGCCAAAAAGTTGGGTTTGTATTGCGCAAATGCTTGCTCACATGGTTCGGGAACTTTGCCTTGAGTCACTGTCCCTAAACGTAAGCGAATAATATCGGGTAAATCTAGCCGATAAGAATAAATCGGGCTGCCACACTCCTGACAAAATACCCGTGCTTTATTGGGACTATGAAAATATTCTTTTAGATATTTTAAGCCACGCACCACTTCAAAATGTTCGCGTGCCACTGGACTATTCCATCCCATAATACCGCCTTGCGCACGACGGCAATGCTGGCAAAAACATAATATTGTTTTTTCAATTTCGGCATGGTAACGGTAATACACCGCACCACATAAACATTGTCCCTCAATCATTCTTAAACTCCCTTTCTTTATTGTTATGCCACCGCATGTACGCCCGACTTATATTTTTAACTGTCGTTCTCTTTGCATTTCAGTCACACGGTTTTTTATATTTGCCGACATCGCCTGATTGTCTTTGGCTAAACGCTGCGCGTGCAGTAATGATTTAATTGCCTCTTCTTCCCAACCTGACCAATACTGTACTTCTGCACGATACCGTAACACATTTACCGTGCGTAATGCAGAGCTTCGGTCTACATTTGCCGCTTGCTGCATTAAATTCCATGCCGATAAATCACGTGGATTTTTTTGCAAGAAATCCTTCAAAATACTTTCTGCTTGCGTAGTTTGATTTTGACGAATCAAAACCTCGGCCCATTTATAATTCAGCGCACGATTTTCAGGCATAATTCGCGCAGGTGAACCAATTGTTTTGAGCGCTAAATCAATTTTATTTTGCCCTAAATAAATGTCAGTTTGAATAAGTGTCAATAAATTATGTAAACGATTGTGACTTTTGGCCTGATCTATACTTTGTTGCGCCAAAACAAAATCGCCTTGCTGGCTATAAAAATAAGCCAAAGCCAAATTCGCCGCAAAATGGTTACGGGTTGCAAATGCTTTAAGCTGCTGTTCTGTCGCCTGCTGCGAAACCACCAAACTATATAACTTTAAAATCTCAAAGTCTTCATCACGCAGCGAGGTTGGCACTGGTGGCAATTGATTGGCACGTAAACGCGCCTCACTCATCCGCTCTGTGGTTAAGGGATGGGTAAACCAAAAGTCAGGTAAGAAGCTCACTCGACTCGTAGTACGGTGCATCACCTCAAAAAAGTCTGCCATGCTTTGTGGGTTATAGCCTGCGCTATACATATATTGCATGCCAATACGGTCTGCTTCACGTTCCTGATTACGGCTATAAGTCAATTGCTGATCCATTAAAGCGGCTTGAGAACCCATCATCACCGCTGCGCCTGCATCACCATCGGCTTGTGAGGCAACCAATGCACCAACCACAACCCCAGCCAGTGCCAACAAACCCTGTCCTTTAAATGCCTCTTGGGATCGGCTGTAATGACGTTGCGACACATGGGCAATTTCATGCGCCATCACACCCGCAACTTCATCCATATTGCGGGCAGAATTAATGAGACCTGTGTTTAGCGCAAATAAACCGCCTGGCACAGCAAAAGCATTAATTTGTGGATCATTGATAATGAGTAGCCCAATGGGTTGCCCCAACTGAGTTTGGCTGAGTAGATGCGAAAATGTATTGATTAATTGATCTTCCAACCACGGGTTTTGCGTGACAGGCATTTTACGCTGCACTTCCCGATAGACTTTTTCACCAATACTGCGTTCTTTTTGCTGATCAATTAATCCCACACCACTACCTATTTCAGGCACATTAAATTGTGGTGTGGTGGTTAAATTGGCACTTTGGGTTGTCGCAATACTGGCAAAACTCAAACCGCAAATCAGTAATAGACGTTTCAATGGATGATCTCAAATACATATCTTGCATAATGATTCACTATAACATTGAAAAATGAACGCATTTGCAATGATGTGTTATCAATTTTTACCAAATCATCTTTAACTTTAAAGCGTATAGCATGCAGGATTGACCACATATTGCGGACAACGCCCTTCCAACGCATCAACCAAATTTTTATAGGCCAAATTTGCCATTTTTTTTCGAGTTGCTGCGGTTGCCGAACCAATATGTGGCAAAGTCACGACATTATCTAACTCAAATAATGGCGATTCTTGCAGTGGTTCTTTGTCATAGACATCCAAAGCTGCGGCAAAAATTTTGCCTGCTTGTAAGGTCTGAATAAGTGCCTGCTCATCAATGACCGAACCACGCGAAATATTGACCAAAATTGCATGAGACGGCATTAAATCAAGTTCACGCTGACCAATTAAGGCTTTAGAGTCTGCATTTAAATCGACTGCCAGTACAACAAAATCAGACTGTTGCAGCAATTCATCCAGACTTAAATATTCTGCATTAAATGCCTTCGCCACTTCCATTTTTTCACGACGATTGTGGTACACCACATTCATATTAAAACCATGAAATGCACGCCGTGCGATAGCCGCACCAATATGCCCCAAACCTACAATACCAATGGTTTTACCATAAATATCCTGTCCAAACTGTGCTGCACCCACGGTACGTTTCCATTGCCCTTGTTTAGTCCACCGATCTAAATATGGCACTTGTCGTGCTGCACTCATCAATAAAGTAAAGGCTAAATCTGCTGTGGTTTCAGTCAAGACATGCGGTGTATGGCAAAGACTAATCTTTTGTTGAGTTAAATAATCTACATCATAGTTGTCGTAACCGACACTTACACTCGAAATCACTTTGAGTTTAGTCGCAGTATGCAAGTTGCTTTGATTAAGCAAGCGCCCTGCACCAATCATGCCATCCGCATCTTGCACATGCTCAAGCAACTGTTGATTCACGTCACCCAACTTCGGGCTGACCTGCACCACCTGATAATCTTGCTCTAGCTTACTTAAAATTTCTGCATCAATTTGACTAAACACTACCACTTTTTTACGCATGATTATCCCTGTTTCGTGTCTACAATTGCTTGTATATGTAGAGTTTTAAATATCTGAATTGACTTAGGCTTTAGGCTGTAACGATGTGATTTGTATCGCATCCCACAGACTTTTTTTCAACAGCGGTTGATCTAACATCTCTTGCAAGCTGGCTAAATGCAAACATTGTTCAGATTTAAAATGTGGTAATTGACCTAAAATCAGCATGTTTTTATCTGTGCTCAAGACATCAACAAAACCTTGCACATAATTTTCTACCCCGATGCCGTCTTGTAATACTTCTAAAGCAAAAGGCCATTGCAATACGTGATATTCGGCCTGTAGCGCATGTTGAATATTACGCCACAATTGTTGCTGTTCCTGACTCAAGGTAGTGCTTTCTACCAAAATGACACAATGTGGCAACTGCAAAGCTTCAATACTAAATGCTTCAATTTGCAGCATGACACGCGCTTCAGGAACAACTTCTGGCGCGGCCGCTTCAACTGTCGTATGTTGCGGAGATGGTTCTTGCTTAGGCTTTTCGTGAATAATCGGCTGTTGTTGTTTTAATTGTTGAGGTACTGCAGCAGGAACAATAATTTCGCTGTGTATTTCAGGTGCAGCTTGGTCGCGCCAAACCGATGATTGTGGCAAAGTTTGAGACACAGCCATTCTGGAAACCCAAATATCGATTCCCAAACTGGCTAAAATGTCACGCTGATGCCCCATCATGTTTATCATCACCCATCTAATTTTTCGCTGCACGTATTTATCACAGAACAACATGCAAGATAGCACCTATTCTACCTAGAAAGGCTGCACAATGCTGTGCTTTCTTTCACCCAATCTGACCTATTCGTATTTTTTCAAAATCTGCTTTAAACACACCTAGTCAATCAGTGTCACACAATCATCAAACTGTTTTGTTTTTGCATTTGCTCGACAATTTCTTCGGTTTTAAAACCTAAACGCCAATAGAGCAACTCCAAAACATCCAATTCATCTTGGGTGATAATACGGTCATTCCACAAACAAATTTCAGCAATGCCTAACACCATCAGTCGATCACGCAGCAGCAAACCTGCCATATCATTTAAAATTTCTGATAAATCAATCGGTTCATCTGAAATTTCTTCATAATCAATCAATTCATCTGCAGTTAAAACACGTTCTAAAATACGTTCACGTACATCTAACTGATTAACACTATTAATTTGCTGCACATGCAATAAAGCATCGATTAAACGTACAATTTGCGGTTTAACTTCGTGTAACGCTGCAGGTGTATGTAAAGGCAGCAAGTTCAATTCAAACTTAATACGTTCAAGCAGCAAGGCATCCAACAAACCAATCTCGCCATCTTCCTGAATGATTTTTGCCAATTTGGTTAGAAACTGCCGTGCGATACTCAGCGGCATACCACCAATATTTTTACACGCTTCATGGAAAATCGAGATATGTACTCGCCCATCCAAATGTAATAAAGCATCTACAATTGCACGACTCACTTCTGCTTCAGCAGGAATAAATTCACGATATTGGCGAATCATTAAAATAGCAACAATCACCTCACGCGAACCCGTTGCCGTTTGTAAGGCACTCTGAATTAGCTCTGGACGCGGCATGTTATTGCGAATTTCAGGCTTGAGTGGCTTAATTGCATCATTAATTGCAAAGCTAATCGGCGACAAGCGCAGCAAAGGCAAAGGTTGCGGCGAGCTCCACGGCGCATAATATTCAGCATTCATTTCTTCTAACGAGCGAAATAGGCTAAACAAAGGCTGATTGCGTAAACGCTTCAAATTTTCGAGTTGTAAGTCTTGCACCAAGGTTGGATCAAGCTCAAAAATACGGGCTTCAATACTTGGATGAATATTCATCCAGCTTTGCGGACTGAGCGAGTTAGCAAAGCACATGTGGGAAATAGATTCTGAATATTCACTATGAATTTGCGACCCTGCATGATGCACATAAATTCGCAGCAAAGTTTGAATATTGGCATTATTTTGAATCAAACGTTTGGTTTTTAAATCATTTTTAAAGGTACGTCCGCTTAGACTAATATATTTAATTAAGCGGGTAATCAACACGCCCAAGCTACCAAACAACCAGATACCACCACCTACAGCAACAAAAAAAGTCGCTAACTTATGTGGCGGTGCATCACGATGTTGTCCAAAGCCAAGTTTGGCGATGCTACTGCCCCACTTACTAAACGTGGTTAGGCTACTGTAGAGGATTTTAAGCTTGGTATTATCAATGGTTTCACCACTTAAAATATGGTTAAACTCATGGCTGAGTAGTCCATAAAGCTCTTGCTCATCCAAGTTTTGCAAAGCACCCCAAGTCAAAATAATCACAATATCTTTATGACTAAAGCCTGCAGTGAGGGCATTTACCCCAATTTCATCGGGCAATACATATACAGTAGGCGCTGGGATTTGAAAGGTATCGGCCAATTGTTCGGTCAGTTTAAGTGCGGTACTTTCTTCTGGGGTACTTTCGAACTGGGTTAAACGACGCGCACCCAATTGTTTTGCCAAAGAATGACCACCTGAGCGAAAAACGTAAAATTCCAAAATGACGGATACTGTCATAATCAGCACCAAGACCGTAATCCAGTATGGGCTTAGACTGTGCCAATAGATGGATTGGCTTGAATCGACATAATAGACCAACAGACCCAAAACTGTGTTTAAGATAAACAGGGTCAAAGCGACTGCAACCAAACATAAAATTGCAGACCAAATCATATTTTTGTTTTTAATCAAGTAACTACTCACAGACCTCAATGTAAACATCCTGAATTACATTGTATTTGAGCCACCATCATAAATGAAAAAAGCGGGAATTTCCCGCTTTTCTCACTGAGCTGATCAGAAAAAAATTAACTCTCTTTTACACCAGTTAAGTCTACTGACGCGGCATCAATATTGACATCAATATAACCATCTTTGCCTTTTTTAGCCAAGTCGTTACGCTTTTGCTCAAGATCATTCAGATAAGCTTCGTCAATTCCGCCAGCCACATACACACCATCAAATACTGAACAATCGAATTCAGTTAAATGCGGTACTTTATGGGTACGAACGGCTTGTTTTAAATCTTCTAAATCTTGGAAAATTAAACGGTCTGCACCAATAATTTCACGAATTTCTTCGACATTACGGTTAGACGCGATTAATTCATCTTTGGCTGGCATATCAATACCATACACGTTTGGATATTTCACCATTGGCGCTGCAGAAGCAAAGAATACTTTTTTCGCCCCAGCATCACGTGCCATTTGAATAATTTCGTTACAGGTCGTACCACGGACAATCGAGTCATCCACCAACAGTACATTTTTGCCTTTAAACTCAAGCTCTACAGGGTTCAGTTTTTGGCGTACTGATTTTTTACGCAATTGCTGACCTGGCATAATAAAGGTACGTCCGATATAACGGTTTTTCATAAAACCTTCACGGAATTTAACCCCTAAAGTATTTGCCAATTCTAAAGCTGAAGTACGCGATGTATCTGGAATTGGAATAACGACATCAATATCGTGCTGCTCGCCCCACTCTTGGGTAATTTTATGCGCCAGTTTTTCGCCCATTTTCAAACGCGCTTTGTACACTGAAATACCATCAATGGTCGCATCTGGACGAGCAAAATATACATATTCAAAAATACATGGGCGATATTCAGGTTTAGCTGCACATTGCTGGGTAAACAATTCACCTGCATCATTAATAAAAATCGCTTCGCCTGGCGCAATATCACGCTCAACTTTAAAGCCAAGTGCGGTAATTGCAACTGATTCTGATGCAATAATATATTCCATGCCCTGTTCAGTTTCACGTGAACCGTAAATCAATGGACGGATACCATTTGGATCACGGAAGCCAACCAATCCTTGACCTGTAATCATAGCAACAACGCCATAAGCACCCTTACAACGCTCATGCACACGGCTGATCACATGAAAAATATCTTCTGAAGTTGGGTTTAATTTGCCACGTTTTTGCAATTCATGTGCAAATACGTTCAATAACACTTCTGAGTCAGAATCGGTGTTCATGTGACGTAAATCTGTTTTAAACAGATCTTCGTGAATTTCTTCGGCATTGGTCAAATTACCATTGTGTGCCAAAGTAATCCCGTACGGCGAGTTCACATAAAATGGCTGCGCTTCGGCACTGCTTGATGAACCTGCAGTTGGATAACGCACATGCCCAATACCATAATTACCTTGCAACGCACGCATGTGACGCGTATGGAATACATCACGCACCATACCGTTATCTTTACGCAAGAACAAACGCCCATTGTGGCAAGTTACGATCCCAGCTGCATCCTGTCCACGATGTTGTAACATCGTTAATGCATCAAACAACATTTGGTTAACAGGTGATTTACCAGCTATACCAACAACTCCACACATAGCAACCTCGCAGACCAGCTAGGGATTAATAAAAAGGATTATTCGTTGAGCCATCTGCGCCAGAGCGATTTTCTTTTGCGTCAGATGCGATGTCGGAAGATGGCGCGGCATCTTTCGACTTGATGTGCTGTAAAGCCTCATTGGCAGCGTCTTTGGACAGTTCTGTTGCCCACGGTGCATACGGCAATAAAGTTTGTACAAATTTAGACTGTTTCCAATAAGGCGAGCTTTCGACCCAAGGACCAATGCCTTGAATGGTAATAAGGACAATGAGTAAGCCTTTCAAGGTACCAAATGCACCGCCTGCCAAACGATTTAATGGGCCAAGCTTCAAGCTCTTTAAAACACCATTTAGAACAGCGGTTACAATCCAGGTCAGTACCACAATTACCAAGACAATAAATGCAAAGGCTGCAATTTTTTGTACCACAGGATCGCTACTGAGTGCTGTCATCGAAGGTGCTAGGACAACTGCATATTTTGCCGCAACAATTAGGGCAAAAATCCATCCTACCAAGTTCGCAAAGGCTTTAATAAATCCTTGTCGCAAACCGTTCAACCCTCCAATAAGCAAGAGAATCAGAATAACGATATCAATGGTATTCATAAGTTATAAGGCGTTCACACAATCTTGAACCAACTCAGGACCTGCATAGATTAAACCACTATACACCTGAACCAAGCTTGCACCTGCATTTTTTTTGGCAACCGCTTGTTCGCCCGACAAAATGCCACCGACACCAATTAAAGGAATTTCACCTTTCAGTGCTGCTGAAAATGCTGCCAAACATGCAGTACTTTTTTCAAACACAGGCGCGCCCGATAAACCACCAGCTTCATCGCCATGCGGCAAGTTTTCTACGCCTTCACGCGACAAAGTGGTATTGGTCACAATCAGGCCATCAATTTTGAATTGCAATAATTGTTTGGCAATAAACTGAATATCTTCAGGGTCTAGATCTGGAGCAACTTTTAATACCAACGGCACATAATGTTGATGTTCTTCGGCTAACTCCAACTGACGCTGTTTGAGGGTTTGCAATAACTCAGTCAGCGCATCACCACTTTGCAAACTGCGCAAGTTTTTGGTATTCGGTGATGAAATGTTTACGGTGATATAAGAGGCATAGTTATAGACTTTTTCTAAACAAATCAGATAATCATCTACTGCATTTTCAACTGGCGTATCGGCATTTTTACCAATATTAATCCCCAAAATGCCTTTAAATTTTGCCGCTTTGACGTTTTCAATCAGCTGATCGACCCCATCATTATTAAAACCCATACGGTTAATAATGGCTTTGGCCTGCGGAATGCGGAATAAACGTGGATGCGGATTGCCCACTTGAGGACGTGGCGTAATGGTACCAATTTCAATAAACCCAAAGCCTAAACCAGCCAAGGCATCAATATACGCACCATTTTTGTCTAGACCTGCTGCCAAACCTACTGGATTAGGGAATTCAATTCCCATACACGTCACAGGTTTCGCTACAGTCTTTTGACGCATCAAGCCCATTTTATGGCTCGATTTCAATAGTGATAGTGTCAGCTCATGTGCACGCTCTGGTGCTAAAGAAAATAACAACGGGCGGGCTAGAGAATACAACATATCTGCAAAAGTCTACTGCTTTCTAAGTCGCCATATTATAGGCTTAGCCCAGTCAAAACGCTATGCTTGACATGGGTTTATTTTCCGAGTTTCGGACTTTATTTTTAACCTTTACTGGACTGTCGCTGTTAATTTAATCTGCCCTGCTTCAGAAATTAATTCCATTTTTTCGATACTTAAACCCATTTGCGCCAATTGGGTTAAAAAATTTGCCAACACAGCATAATTGGCATGACTCGCCACCAGTAGCATCTTGTCACCACTTTGCTGCGAAGCAACCGATAAACCCTGTTGCTGAGCCACACGCTGAATTTTATCGGCTGCACTGAGTTGTGCATCATTGGCAGGTTTCATGGTGACTGCATGACTTTGCATCACCACCACCAAATCTTTAAGATCATTCACCCGTTTTTGCTGTTTTTCGGCTGCGGCATGCATATACCACAACGCAGAACCCACAGCAGCAACGATCACAAAGATTGTGGTAAATACCACCAAAACACGTTCACGTGTATTTAAACGATCTAGATAATCTTGTATCAGTTCAATACGTTGATCGAACCAAGTTGACATTTTTTCCATGGCTTTCATTATTGTATTTTCACCAATCCTACTGCACCTGACGCGCTCGGCTGAATATTACCCAGCTCGACCTTAAAACCCTGCTGATTCAATTGCTGAGTGAGCGCTTGTAAGGTCGCTGCCGAGTTGGCATTCAATTCCATGTTCAACATATTGGCATCAAAACTCACACGATTGGCCACAATTTGATTTTGCATCAACACAGGGCCAACACGACTGAGCAATTGCAGCGCTTGAGTATCTGCATTTTTACTCATGCGTACCTGACTTTCAAACTGGCTTTGAATATTTTGTTCGGTAATACGACTATTTGCACCAAACCAATATTGATATTGTTCTATGGCTTGAACCGCTGTTTGATCTGCTACTTTTTTAAGTTTGCTCCAACGCAGTGCATCATAGCTAAACTGTACAATTAAAATCCCAAGAAATACTGCTGCACAGGCTTTCCAATAACCTGAAACACCCGTGTCTTGCTTGGATTTTGGCAGCATATTGAATGGATGCTGTTTGGCTTTCACTAATGCAGGTACTACATAATGAAAGCTTTCTAATTGTTCTTGTGTTGCAAATGCTTCAATACTTTGCATTTGTTCTGCACTAAAGTTGGTGATTTTATAGTTTCGTTCTGCAGTTTGATAATCTAGATAAAGTGCCAGATCATCAACTGAATAACCTAAAAATTCACTTTCACGTACCAACAAGCGTCCGCAAATATTTCCAATCACCGTTTGCCCTGGTTCAGGTTGCGGCAAAATTAAAAAATCAGGTAACAATGCACTGATTTTAACTGGCAACAAACTTAATACATGCAAATAGGTTTCAATACTATGCTTGGCAACTCCCAGCACGGTTATTTGCTCAGGTGGCTGAAAATGATGAACCACCTGCATCGCATCAATTGGCAATACGGTATATTCTTCTAATAAATACTTCACGCCATCGGTACCCAATTGTTTATATTGAGCTTTAGGCAAAGTTTGTTGCATGATTTGCACATCACGGCTTGGGAAAAACACCACAGCATCTTTTCCTTGAAAAGCCTGCAATGCCTGAATCAAGGCATCAAGACTATCTGCCTCTGTCCAGTATTCCCCATTTGACCATTGCCAAACCCCATTGGCTTCTGGCATCCATAAATACAGCATTATTATCGTTCTACCGTTGAATTATATTTAACTTTATACATTTATTTTATGCGTTTGGAATAAAACTTTTGATTTGGGTTGAAAGCCCCGCAGCAATTACTGCCTGCTCATAAATCCGTGCTTCTGCCAAATGATAGGGATGGAATGATTCTGAAGTCAAAATCTCTGCCATGTGCGCCACTACATTCATGTGACACACCACTGCAATTGACTCATACGGCAATTGTGACAACCATTCCACAGCAACTTTTGCATCATCTTCAGGTTTAATGGTATTGCAGACCACCACAGGCACATCTTTAAAATATTGCTGCAAATGTGCCAAAGTTTCTTGTGCACGCAGTAAAGGACTGACTACAAACACATCGGGCTGAATGATATTTTTTACATAATCTGCCGTTTCTTGTGCTTGTATATGACCACGCTCAGTCAATGGACGCTGATGATCATTGCCCATAATCGCAGGAGCGGCTTCACCATGACGAACAAGAGTCAGTTGCATAGAATTTCCTTATAGGATGATACACATTAAGTTGTGTCAATTTAACTCAAATTATGCGCTCAGTATAACCTGAGAATATGACAATTCAGTTCACCAAACTGTCATATTCCACGCAAGTTTTTACCTACTGTGGCGCAGTTTTATGGATGTAAAACTAAACTTGATGATGCGGCAAGACAAATTCCACATCACTGCGATGTCCATTTTTCATTAAAGACAGTGCAATATTCATAGGCGGCGCACCTTCAAAAATCACTTCATAAAGCGCACAAGTGATTGGCATATACACATCTAATTCATTCGAGCGCGCCCGCACTTGTACAATGGTATTAATGCCTTCGGCTGTTTGCCCCAATTCTTCTGTGGCTTGTTCCAAAGTTTTACCTTTACCCAGTGCATAACCCACTTGATAGTTACGACTCAATGGACTGCTACATGTTGCAAACAAGTCACCGACACCAGACAACCCTAAGAAGGTCAATGGATTTGCACCAAGCTTAACCGCAAAACGACTCATTTCTGCCAATGCACGGGTTAAAATCATACTCTTGGTATTTTCACCCACGTTATAAGCGGCTGCCATGCCCATCGCCACAGCATAAATATTTTTTAGCGCACCGCCTAATTCCACACCATTCACATCATCGCTGGCAAAAACACGGAATAACGCACTGTGTAAAGCTTGCTGCACCGCATAACGCACCAATTCAGAATGACTGGCAATAACCGTACCTGCAGGCTGCCCCGCCACAATTTCTTTGGCAAGGTTCGGGCCAGACAATACACCATACGGCACTTCTGGCAATTCTTCACGGATAATATCGCTCATAAAACTAAAGGTTTTGGCTTCAATACCCTTGGTTAAAGACACCACTGCTTGTGCGCTAATAAAAGGTTTAATTTGGCGCAACACATCACGGAAAGAATGACTTGGAATAGCCACTAAAATAATGTCACGGTCACGAACTGCAGTTTCCAAATCTGAAACGGCTCTTAAACCCTGCTCCAACTGAAAATCTGGCAAATAACGTCGATTAATATGCGTTTCATTAATTTCTTTGGCAGTCGCTTCATCACGAATCCAAATCATCGTGTCGCAGCCATTACGCACTGCTGTATTGGCCATTGCTGTACCAAAACTGCCACCACCTAGCACTGTAATGCGTAACGCAGTTTTTCGATCTATTGCAACAGGTTCAACCAAATCGGCAAAATTTAACTCTGACATTATTGTTATATCCTAAAAATAAAGACTTATGCGTTCCAATAACGAACATAAGCTTGCGTATTCAACTCAGCGCGTGCAGGAATGGCTTTAGCCGCTGTTCCCACATAAATAATGCCTGAAATTAAATCATCTGCATTTAAGTTTAAAGCTTGTTTCAGCAAGTTCGACTCAACGACTGCCCCACTACGCCACATACTGGCAAAGCCCTGCGCCTGCAAAGACAGTAAAAAGTTCTGTACCGCAGCGCCTGTACTTAAAGTCTGCTCAAAACGTGGCACTTTTGGATGATCCTGAAATTGCGTTAACGCCAACACTAAAAGTGGCGCACGAAATGGATGCTGTTTCACTCGCTCCAACTGAACCGCATCGGTTTCGCCCATGTCTGCCAAGGCTTGAGAAAGTAACTCACCAAATGCTGCACGTTGCTCGGCAGTAATCACCACAAAGCGCGTAGGTTTTAAACGATGATGATCTGGTGCGGTTAAAGCTGCCTGAAAAGCCATTTCTAGCTGCTCAGTATTTGGTGCAGGTTCAACTAACTGCCCCGTAGACTGACGTTGATGAATATTTTGATGAACGATTTCTACCGCTGTATCCGTCATTGACTTATATAACTATTTCAAAAAGCTCGGTTAAGATTAGCATAAACTCAAAAAATTGCGCTATTTCCGTATGCTTATTTGCAAGATTCTGATTAGGGTCTATATGTCTGCACTTTTAAGATGAACCTGCTCAGCACATCTAAACAATGATGCTTTGACGCATTCATCTATAGTTTAAGAGCATGAAAATACATTATGGATTGGGTTTGATGTGTATAAATGAATGACGAATTATCAACACAGCCTATACAGTGTCTACATCTAAAACCATCCAGATTATGTTCAACTAGATCAAATTGTTATTTTCAATCTCTACACATTTGAATTGAAATATCATCAACAAACAATACGCGCTACAGCGTTTTAGCCCCGAGGTAGATATGAAAAAAATAGTCGCCTTTTCTAGCCTTGCCGTTTTTGCACTTTTAACCGCATGTGCCACCACGCCAAATAATTCTCTTGCCATTCAAAAAGAAAACAACCTATATGAAGTCACAGGTTTAGGTAAAAGTAATATTATTGCCAAAAATAATGCAATTACAGCTGCCAATAAAACCTGTGGTACTCGTGCCGCTCCAGTCTTGGTTGATGAAAAAACATCTTATAACGGCGCACTCAAAGGTGTAGTCGATGAGCAAACGGGACAAATGATTCAGGCGGCAGCAACTGTTTTAGGTACAATTGCGGGACGTAATACTGATATTGCCCGTGATGATGATTATCAAACTGTGCTGACCTTTAGATGTCAGGCAAAGTAAATTATTACAGCACGACATAAGAAGCAAATACAAAAAAGTCGCTCCACTGAGAGCGACTTTTAAACTAAGAACAGCAGGATTTAAACTAAAAAATAGCTTAAATGAGTAATTAGCAATAACCATCTAAACGTGTTAATGGCAATTTTTGACCAATGGCTTTTTCAATTTCTGGTAAATAGAACGCATCATCTTCCGACAAGAAGCTAATACTCACACCACGTGTACCTGCACGACCTGTACGACCAATACGGTGCACATAATCATCTGACTGTTCAGGCAAAGTGAAATTCACCACATGCGAAACACCATCGACATGAATACCACGCCCTGCAACGTCTGTTGCAATCATGATGTTATGTTTGCCATTTTTAAACTGATCCAGCATTTTTAAGCGTTTGTCTTGGGCAATTTCACCTGACAACATCACCACTTTATAGCCATCACGCTTTAAATGATCATAAAGCTTACGCACCTGATCACGCCGATTGGCAAAAATCATGACTTTTTCAATCGGCTCATCACGTAAAATTTCTTCAAGCAATTTGTATTTATCGGTTTTGGCAACCATATATACCCGTTGCTCAACATCGGCATTGGTTTTCTTTTCAGGTTCAATTTCGACTGTAACAGGTTCAAATAACCACTGTTGAGCCAAGTTCAACACATCATAACTAAAAGTTGCCGAGAACATTAACGTCTGACGCTGTTCCTTACGCGGTGAATAACGCACAATACGTTTTACCGATGGAATAAAGCCCATATCCAGCAAGCGGTCTGCTTCATCAATCACTAAAAACTCAATCTGATCTAGCCAAACTTCTTTTTGTTCTACAAAATCAATCAAGCGCCCTGGTGTCGCAACAATAATATCGACAAAGTTTTTATTGAGTTGTGACTTTTGCTTATCAAAGTCTACACCACCCAACAAAGTCACCACATTTAAGTCGGTAAATTTGGTTAAGTCTTTTGCATCACTTTCGATTTGCAAAGCCAATTCACGCGTAGGCGCTAAAACCAATGCACGTGGTTCACCACGATAACGCTGCCATTGAATTGGGTTATTCAATAAATCGTTGATCACACTAATTAAAAAGGCAGCAGTTTTTCCTGTACCTGTTTGCGCACGACCAATGGCATCATGTCCAGCCAAAGTAAATTTTAAAACCTTTTGCTGAATTGGCGTCATTTCCTTGAAACCCAAAGCATCAATAGCCTGTTTCAATTGCGGATGTAAATTTAAGGTTTCAAAACCAGATGACATAAATATGTGCTCGAACTTATACAGACAAAAAACTGACCTATTATAAACAGAAATACAAATAAAAAACGCCCCAATCAGGATTGGAGCGTTTTTTTTAGAATAATCGAGTGATTAGTCTAATGGCTGTACTTCTTCAGCTTGGAAGCCTTTTTGGCCTTTTACTACGCTGAATTCAACACGTTGGCCGTCACGAAGTGAACGGTGGCCGTCACCTTGGATCGCACGGAAGTGAACGAATACATCGTCGCCGCCATTGCGTTGGATAAAGCCAAAGCCTTTAGTGTCGTTGAACCATTTAACTACGCCTTGTTCACGAGCTGTCATAAGTTAATCCTCATTGATTAAAAAGAAGGACCACCCGGTGTTGCAAACAGCAGAGCAAACAAAGTTTAAAAATATTTTTATTTCTAAGCTTGTAATCATTCTGTATAACTATTAACAAAATCCCGGTTACATCCATTTGTAATAGGGCGACAAACAACGATTGTCTATCTAAAATCCTAAATACGCATCGAGCTTAACACGGCTTTATGACAATTAATAGATTTTTTTTGATTTATCTTGTTCAGTTTGAAACGAGTTGAACAAATAGAAAATTTTTATTTCTGTTAAGTGACTTAGCACAATTTTGATCTATAAATTTTATTGCAAATATCTCGCAAAATAAGCCAATTCTCTTGCCCTTATGCGCAGTAAGCCGCGCAATGAATAGCCCCGATGCTTCAGATGAAATTTATTTGGGATTTGTGAGCGAATTTGCTAGTATGATCATTCTGTTTTTTAAGGCGAATTTTTACTTCAATGCTGTGTGATGCTGAACAACCTATCATAGTGATTGATGCCATGGGACAACCTTGTCCTATGCCTTTATTGATGCTGAAACGTGCCCTTAAACATTCAGATTCTGCACGGTTTTTATTGAAGTCATCTGATCCGCACAGCCAGCAAGATGTGGCGCGTTATTGTCAGTTACATCAATATAGCTGTGAAGCAAGTCAGATTTCGGCAACAGAGTTTCATTATGTGATTGATGTTGCCAAGCCAAAAGCATCGTAATAAGCGTATCTGTTTGATTGTTCATTTGTTTTAATGACTTAATATTCGCCGCTTATTGCTATAAAGATTTACATATCTACACCAATTTTACTTATTTAAGTAGAATATTGGCATTAAGATAAAGACATCGGTTATTTTACCTACCTAATCCTATAAGGAGATCTCATGAGTGACAGCAGCAATCAGTTGATGCCCCTGTCATTATCTGCACCAGGGGTAAACCTCGGGGCTTATATTAGTACTGTTAACCAAATTCCTATTTTAACGGCTGAACAAGAAAAAGAGTTAGCCGAGCGTTATTATTACGATCAAGATTTAGACGCGGCCAAAATGTTGGTCATGTCGCATTTACGTTTTGTGGTGCATATTGCACGAAGTTATGCGGGCTATGGTTTACCGCAGGGCGATTTAATTCAGGAAGGCAACTTGGGCTTAATGAAAGCCGTGAAACGCTTTGACCCGAATATGGGCGTGCGTTTGGTGTCATTTGCCGTGCACTGGATTAAAGCTGAAATTCACGAATATGTGATTCGTAACTGGCGTATTGTTAAAATTGCCACCACCAAGGCGCAGCGTAAATTGTTCTTTAATTTGCGTAGCCTCAAAAAATCTAGCAAAAAACTGACGCTCGAAGAAGCACAATCTATTGCCAATGACTTAAATGTGACTGCAGAACAAGTCTTGGAAATGGAAGGTCGTTTAACCGCTTATGATGCGGCTTTTGAAGCACAAGGCGATGATGACGATGAAGGTTCAACTTATGTTGCACCTGCATTGTATTTGGAAGATAACCGTTACGACCCTGCACGTTTAGTCGAAAACGAAGACTACGAAGAACAAAGCACTTCTGCCCTACATGAAGCTATGGAGCAGTTGGATGATCGTTCACGTAATATTTTGCAGCGTCGCTGGTTAGATGATGATAAATCGACCCTGCATGAATTGGCAGCAGAATATAATGTTTCGGCAGAACGTATTCGTCAGCTCGAAAAAAATGCCATGGAAAAAATTAAAGTGGCGATGTCATCAAACTAAACTGACATTCTCCAAATTGATGCAGACACATCGAAAAATAAAATTGGGCAAACTGCCCTTTTTTATTGTCTTTAATTGGTACAGCTACATACAGGCAGGCAAATCTCAGATTTTCCCGCCCCTAAAAATGTGCTAAGGTTAAGCGCAAAATTAAATAGGTCAATTTGCGTATGTGGATTGCAATTTCTGCCCTGAATTTAGCTATAGCAGTCATGCTCGGTGCATTTGGTGCACATGGCTTAAAGGCCCGTGCAACTGAAGCGCAATTGCTTTGGTGGCAAACTGCAACAGATTATTTTTTCTATCATGCCCTTGGACTTTTAGCATTGGGCATATTGGCCAAAGTAATTCCACAACTTCCTATTAAAGCCAGTTTTATTCTGATTCAACTGGGTATTTTATTTTTCTGCGGTTCACTGTATATCATGGCATTGGATTTAGCCCGTGGCTTGGGCATGATTACCCCAATTGGTGGAGCACTCATGATTGCAGGCTGGCTAAGCTTAGCTTGGCAAGCCATGAAATATGCCAAATAAAGCTCAATTATATTTTGTAATTTTGAAGATGGATTCTCGGTCATGCAAATTTATCTGAATGGCGAAGCACAACAGACCACTCACACGACCCTGTTACAACTGATTCAGGCATTAGATTTAGAAGGCAAACGTTTTGCTGTGGAGCAAAACGAAAAAATTATTGCCAAAAGCAAACTTGCCGAAACCCCTATTTGCGATCAAGACCGCATTGAAATTATTCATGCCGTTGGTGGCGGCTAAACTCGGAGCACCCATGCAAGATACCTTTAAAATCGGTTCACGTACCTTTAATTCACGTTTATTGGTGGGTACGGGCAAATACAAAGATTTAACCGAAACAGATTTGGCGATTCAAGCCAGTGGCGCAGAAATTGTTACGGTTGCCATTCGTCGTGTAAACATTGGGCAACATCCAGATCAGCCAAACTTACTTTCCGTAATTCCACCAGAAAAATACACCATTTTGCCAAATACAGCAGGCTGTTTTGATGCCAACAGTGCCGTGCGCACCTGCATGTTGGCGCGTGAATTGCTAGATGGTCACAACCTCGTCAAACTAGAAGTTTTGGGCGATGAAAAAACCCTCTACCCAAATATCACCGAAACTTTAAAAGCTGCGCGCACGCTAATTGACGATGGTTTTGAGATCATGGTCTACACTTCCGATGACCCGATTGTGGCGCAAGAATTGGAAAGTATGGGCTGCGTGGCAATTATGCCATTAGGTAGTTTAATTGGTTCAGGCTTAGGTATTCTTAACCCGCATACCATTTCGATTATTAAAGAAAATGCCAAAGTACCTGTATTGGTAGATGCAGGTGTGGGTACTGCCAGTGATGCTGCGATTGCAATGGAATTAGGTTGCGATGGTGTGCTGATGAATACTGCAATTGCAGCAGCACAAAACCCAGTGCTAATGGCATCTGCGATGCGTAAAGCAGTAGAAGCAGGACGTGAAGCTTATTTGGCAGGACGTATGCCACGTAAGCGTATGGCGAATGCCAGCTCACCTGAAACGGGTTATTTCTTTAAATAATCATTAGGGTCTTTTCCAAGTCCGACAACTCAAATAAAAAGACGTTAAGTGTTAACTCAACGTCTTTTTTATTATCTGATTCTGGCAAGTAAAAGCCGATTAAGGAATCAAGCCTTCATCACGCATAGCAATTTGTACCGACTGACGCGCAGCAACTTTATTACGGATTTCAACCACATGGCTATACGGAGTTAAATCATGCTCAATATAGTTTGACCAATTAGTGATAACAAACAAATACGCATCGGCTGGACCAAAGTTATCATCCACCAAATATTCATGGTCTGATGATGCAATCGCTTGATCAATATAAGTCAACAAGCGATCAATTTCTGCATAGGCTTTTTCTTTGGCTTCTGCATCTAAAGGCGCGCCAAAAAATACTGAGTAAGCGTCATGTAATTCAGAGTTTAAATAACCCAACCATTCCAATACTTTAGCACGACCTAAACCAGATGGCGGAATTAAATCCTGTTTAGGGTCTTGCTGCGCTAAAAATGGCAATAGCGCTACGTTTTCCGTCAAAATTAAACCTGGGTTAATTTCTAAAGCAGGTACATAACCTTTAGGGTTAATTTCATAATAATCGGCACCCTTTTCTGTTTTATGGGTTTTTAAATCTACACGCTCAATATCAAAATCGACATTCACTTCATTTAAAATAATATGTGCTGCCAAAGAGCATGCGCCAGGTGAATAATAAAGCTTCATATTTGATCCTTGTTATATAACTATCTCTGTTGTAAATCGCTTGTCACAAACTTGCAAGTGATTGAACCTATAAATTGCAAAAAAGCGAAAATGTCTTAAAAAGCCCTTACGCTTTGACTATCCTGCAAAAGACAGGCTTTTTCAAGTCTGTTTTGCCTGCTTTTTTATCTCTAGATGTTTTAACATACAGCCCTTTAAAGTTTCATGAAATTGAGATTGTGATTAGCCTGAAAAAAGAAGAATGGTTTTCCAATATCCGCACCGATGTTTTGGCAGGTTTAGTGGTGGGTTTGGCATTAATTCCTGAATCAATTGCCTTTTCGGCTATAGCAGGCGTCGATCCGCAAGTCGGCTTATATGCATCGTTCTGTATTGCGGTCACGATTTCTTTTTTTGGTGGGCGTACTGCCATGATTTCTGCCGCGACAGGCGCTATGGCATTACTGATGATTACCCTCGTCAAAGAACATGGTTTGCAATATTTATTGGCTGCAACAGTACTCACAGGGCTGATTCAGGTTGTGGCAGGTTATTTTAAAGTTGCCAAACTGATGCGTTTTGTTTCGCAATCGGTGGTTTATGGCTTTGTAAATGCTTTGGCGATTTTAATTTTTGTGGCGCAACTGCCTGAATTATCGAAAATGGATGGCTTAGGCTATTTATTTGTAGGATTAGGTTTAGCGGTAGTCTATCTGTTTCCATACATTCCTAAAATTGGTAAAAGCATTCCCTCGCCTTTGGTCTGCATTATTGTGCTGAGTGTGGTTGCTTTATTACTTGGTGCAGATATGCGTACCGTAAGCGATTTGGGACAATTTCCCGACACGCTGCCTATTTTTCTAGTGCCTGACATTCCACTGAATTTTGAAACTTTATTTATTATTTTTCCTTATGCCATGACCTTAGCCACAGTCGGTTTACTCGAAACCATGATGACCACTACGATTGTCAATGAAGCCACAGGCACAGAAGCAGATCGGCATCAGGAATGTCGTGGTCAGGGTTATGCCAATATTGTGAGTGGCTTTATGGGCGGTATGGCAGGCTGTGCCATGATTGGGCAATCTATTATCAACGTCAGTTCTGGGGCGCGTACACGGCTATCTACACTTACAGCAGGCGTATTTTTGCTGTGCTTGGTGGTTTTTCTCAAAGATTGGTTGGCATATATTCCTATAGCAGCCTTGGTTGCGATTATGATTATGGTGTCATTCACGACTTTTAACTGGGATTCCATCCGTAATTTTAAAAAGCATCCGAAACAAAGCAATATAGTCATGTTAGCTGTGGTGATTGTGGTGTTAGCTACCCATAACCTTGCTTTGGGTGTTTTTGTTGGCGTACTGCTTTCTGCTTTATTTTTGGTGAATAAACTGGAAAGTGAAGTTAAAGTCAGTTCGTTTTTATTGGGCGAACATACCCGCCAATATGTGATTTCAGGGCAAATTTTCTTTAGCAGTTCAGAAAAGTTTTATCAGTTTTTTGATTTTTCAGAAGATATTAGCAATGTCACCATCGACTTAACGCATGCGCATATTTGGGATATTACCTCTGTAAATATGCTGAATAGCGTGGTGAACAAATTTAAAGCCCAACAAATTAAAGTGCATATTATTGGATTGAATGAGGCCAGTCATACCTTAATTGATCAATACAGTACCCATTCGTAATTATTGTATTAAAATACCGTTGATGATGTTAAATGCTGAATCTTAATGATTCGGCATTTTTTATGCTCAAAAGATGCAGATGTATCGCAATCTTGCACGGCGCTGCGAAAAACAGCGAAAAAATTTGACTTCAATGGCTCAGGACTTAAAATACCGCATTCGAATTTATTAGATTTGCCAAAATTATGTCGAACGATCAATTAGACCAGCACGTTGTCGAGCTGGACAACCTCAACGAGCATCGTGAAATTGTAACGTTCATGCGCCGTTCTTCACCATTGAATACGTCACAACGTAGCGCCTTGGAACAATACGGCGACTTAATTTTGGAATATCCTGTTGGCGATTTACGTCAACATTTTGAACACCCTGAACACCCGCTTACAGTAGAAATTGGTTTTGGGATGGGGCGTTCTTTGGTACTTATGGCGCAGGCCAATCCTGAACGTAACTTTGTCGGGATTGAAGTCCATATTCCAGGGATTGCACAGTGCGTTTATGAAGCAGGTACAGCAGGTTTAAGCAACTTACGTGTCTTAGATGCCGATGCAATTCAAGTGCTACGTGAAATGCCAGACAATAGCATTGATACGGTGCAGTTATATTTCCCAGACCCATGGCAGAAAAAACGTCACTTCAAACGCCGTTTTGTTGCTCATGAACGCATGGAATTGGTAGAGCAAAAATTAGTGTTAGGTGGTACGTTCCATGCAGCAACCGACTGGGAACCGTATGCAGAATGGATGCTGGATGTATTGGACAACCGTCCACGTTTAGAAAACTTGGCGGGTAAAGGCAATAGCTACCCTCGCCCTGAATGGCGTCCACAAACCAAGTTTGAACGCCGCGGAATTGAAGCAGGTCATAAGATTAATGATTTTATCTTCAAGAAAATTAACTAATTTCTGCTAGAAAAAATGCTTCCACAAGGAAGCATTTTTTATTTGAACTCGTGTTATCGTATCAAATGACTAAGATTGATGCCGCGTTAAAATCTGTTGGCTCATTAGCGCATAAACTTCGGCAAGTGCATGTTGCTGCCCTGCTACCAATAAGTCCTGATGCATTTTTAAAATATTGTGATCACCCCGCATAGCAGGCCCTGTTTGCATTTGACGCGGATCATTCTGGGTCGCTTTATGCGCAGTTTCCAAAATAAGAGGATACAGCAGACTGAAATCTACTTGCTGAGCATCGACCACTTGCTTGGCCATGTCATAACAATAATTACTAAAATTACAGGCAAATACCGCAGCCAAATGCAAACTCAAACGCTGTGCTGAAGTATAGGCATAAACCCTTTTGCTTAGGCTATTTGCCAAAGTCATTAAAAGCTGCTGATCTTCAGCAAATGCAGCTTCTATAAATAAAGGCGTTTCTGACCAATCAATTTCACGCTCTAAACTAAAGGTTTGCAAGGGATAAAATACCCCTGAACGTACATGATGCTGTTGCAATACATCTAATTTAGTACTGCCTGAGGTATGCACAATCAACACATGATTTAAATCACGATGAACTTCCTGAATCACCTGTCCAATGCCCTGATCACTCACTGCAATAATCACTAAATCTAGATCTGAATGAAGTTTTTCTACTTCAGCAATCGCTTCTGCGCCAACCTGCGCAGCCAAATGCTGCGCCTTGTCCAGACTACGGCTATAAATTTGCACAATTTGATGCTGTGCGTTTAAAACATGAGCCAAATGATGTGCAACGCGCCCTGCACCAATCAAACTAATTCGCATAATATTTTCAGATAAAATAAGATGAAATAATCTGCACACAGCATGCCAATAAAAAAAGGACGAAGCAATTCGTCCTGATGTTTTTTGTTTGATATTGAATAGATTTAGAATTGACGCAAAGTTAAAATCTGCTCACTACGTCCAAATGGCCCTTGAGTATCATGCAAAACTGCACTCGTTAAGCCAATACCATCTTCACCATATTGTTGTGTTACTTCCAAGCCTAGCCATTCGCCTTGCGGTAAACGGTGTAAATGCATTTGCAAATCTAAATTTGGAAAACCCCAACCCGCATTCGGGTCTAAACGTGGCACTACGCCATTGGCGGTATCCACCATCCCCAATAAACGCACAAAACTAGATGTGCTTTGATTTTCAACCATATCCAATTGGTTTCTTAACCAAACGATGCCCTTACCTGCACGACGATCTAAATGCGCACGGGTTTCAATGCTTTGAATATAGCCGCCCGGCCAACAACGCATGCCATCCCAATCGGGCAAATATTCAGGGTTTTCTATCGGTAAATCTTCCAATCCTGCAATTGCGCGTGTATCTGAGGTTTTCATTTTCCATGCACGCGCCACAATACAGGTTTTTCCTTCAGCACACATTTCCGCTTCAATCAGCTCAATGGTTTTACCCGGTCGAATCATACGGGTGGTGATACTAAATTCACCAAAGGCAATTAAGCCAAAAATATCTAAACCGACCCGACCAATTCGCATATCATCACGCGGCATAAATTGCTCAAGTTCTGCACACAAAATACCCGTTGCAGGTGCCATGTGTTGTTCATGCGGATTCCACGCGCCTTGTGCATGAATGTTGCAACGATAGTGCGCAGTACAGCCACCATCGGCATGTTGTTCACGTTTGAGTAAAGTGTAATATGCTGACATTTTGTCTCTTTCCCTGATCTAACTTTTCTTGTGCGGATACTTTTACTACAAAGATTACTGACTAAATAATGTTATTGATCAACTATTTCTCTGCAAAAAAACCATAATAATTCATAAGTTGACAATATGTTTTACACTGACGAAAACCCACTTGAGTAAGCAATGCTGCCTGCGCATCTGCCATAATTAAATGAAAATCATCGGCCAGTCGTGCAAGCATTTTTTCCGCTTGAGTCGTAGTTAAACCACAATCCAAAGCCAAATTCTGCATCCAGCGCAGTTCTATATTTTCAGTCTGCTGCATCAGATCATAGCTTAATAAAATCGCTGTAGGTTTTAATGTTTGGTAAATATCTTGAAAAAATAATGTTTTTTCTGCGACTGGCACAAAATGCGCCACCAAAATCGCCAATGCCGCATCAAACTGCAAATTTTCAACCTGCGCTTGTTGGGCAAATTGGTGGGTATCTGCCTGTATAAAACGTACTCGCTCATGCCCTGCCACAGACTGAATGTTTTTTTCTGCCTGCTGTAACATGCTTAAAGATGGGTCGATGGCCGTAAATTGCCACTGTGGATGTTGCTGCAGTAAATACTGCAACTCATAGCCTGTGCCACACCCCACCACTAAAACTTGTGCTGTTTCGGGCAAATGACTACTTAAAATTGCATTGATGTGTTGATGTACCAATTCATATCCGGGAATGAGTTTCCGAATATGACTGTCATAGCCTGCAACCACAGTTGCACTGTGAAAATCTTTTGCCATATCACATGATTCTTCTTTAATTTACTGACATTAAATATCTGAGTCTTTTTCAAGATCTGCTTAAGCCACAGCCATTGCATCTACCGACAATTCCGAAACGGTTGGCTTGGCACGTTCAGGCACTAAGCCTAATTTTTGGAACAATTGTTTGTCTTTGCCTTCGCCTGCGTTTGGTGTGGTCAAAAGCTTTTCACCTGAGAATAACGAGTTCGCACCTGCCATAAATGCCAACGCCTGATCTGAATCAGATAATGATTCACGCCCTGCAGATAAACGAATATAGCTGTTTGGCATGATAATACGTGCAACTGCAATGGTACGAATCCACTCAATCACATCCAGTTTTTCTACTTCAGCCAATGGTGTACCTTCAATCGGAACTAACATATTGATCGGCACAGATTCAGGATGTAACGGTAAAGTCGCTAATTCATGTAATAAACCAATACGGTCTTGGGTATCTTCACCTAAACCGACAATACCGCCACTACATACTTTCATACCTGTTTGACGCACAATATCCAAAGTGTTTAAGCGATCATCAAAACAGCGGGTACTAATCACATTAGGATAATACTCACGCGATGTGTCTAGGTTATGGTTGTAATAATCTAAGCCTGCATCTTTTAAGCGTTCTGCCTGCGATTGGTTTAACATCCCTAAAGTCATGCAAGTTTCTAAGCCCAGAGCTTTGACTTCACGCACCATTTCCAGAACATAGGGCATATCGCGTTCATGCGGATTACGCCAAGCAGCGCCCATACAAAAACGTGAAGAACCTGATGCTAAAGCTTCTTTGGCTTCCTGAATGACTTTATCAACTGCAATACGTTTTTCAGCTTCAAGCTGTGAATCATAATGCGCAGATTGCGAGCAATATTTGCAGTCCTCAGGGCATTTGCCTGTTTTAATAGACAATAAGGTACTGACTTGTACGGTATTGGCAGCAAAATGTTGGCGATGCACACGCTGTGCTTCAAAGACTAAATCCAGAAAAGGTTGTTCATATAACTGCTGAATTTCTTCTCGAGTCCAATCATTGCGTACGGTCATTATTTTCATCCTTGATTATCACGCATCATGCTTAAACTTGTGCCATCTTTTATTAAGCCGAGCATGCGATATATTTTTAGTGTGATTATTCCTGTATAGAGTATCCCTTTATCTCTGCGTGAGAAATAAAGGGTGTGTGCTGACAAAATTAAAAGGTCGATCTTGCAGCAGTAAATAGCTGAAATAATGCCTTAAGCAATTTCCTTTAAATTTAATTCTTCACGCATAAATTCACGTAATTTAAATTTCTGTGCCTTGCCTGAAGCGGTCATTGGAAATTCACTAAAGAAGCGCACATAACGTGGGACTTTATTGTGTGAAATGTGTTCTGCACAGTATTGGCGAATTGCCTCTTCGGTACATTCATGGTGTTCATGCAAAATAATACAGGCACATAGTTCTTCACCATAACGATGATCTGGCACGCCAATTACTTGCACATCGCAGACCGCATCGTGAGTATATAAGAAATCTTCAATTTCTTTCGGGAACAGGTTTTCACCGCCACGAATCACCACATCTTTAATGCGACCTTTGATTTTTACAAAGCCTTCATCATCCATTTCTGCAATGTCGCCTGTGTGCATCCAACGTGCAACATCAATGACTTCTTGGGTTTTGTCATGTTCATCCCAGTAACCCAGCATGACTGAATAACCACGCACACACAATTCTCCTAACTGTCCGCGCGGCACGACTTTGCCTTCTTCATCGACAATTTTTACTTCCAGATGTGGATGTACACGCCCCACCGTACTGACACGACGCTCCACAGAATCTTCAGTCGAACTTTGTGCGCTCACAGGTGCTGTTTCGGTCATGCCATAACAAATGGTGATTTGCGCCATGTGCATACGGTCGATGACGCGTTGCATAATTTCCTGCGGACACGGACTGCCTGCCATAATGCCTGTGCGCAAGCTAGATAAATTAAATTCATCAAACTGTTCATGCTCTAAAATGGCAATAAACATGGTCGGTACGCCGTAAGCAGCTGTACATTTTTCTTGCTGAATGGCTTTTAAGGTATCGAGCGGGTTAAACACTGCCGATGGATAGACCATGGTTGAACCATGTGTGATACACGCTAAATTGCCCATCACCATACCAAAGCAGTGAAACAGCGGTACGGAAATACAAACACGGTCTTGTGGACTTAAATGAATTGCTTCTCCTACAAAGCAACCATTATTTAAAATGTTGTTGTGGGTCAGCATAGTGCCTTTCGGATTGCCCGTCGTGCCTGAGGTAAATTGAATGTTAATGGTTTCATCGAACTGCAACTCACTAGCAATGTGTTGCAGTTTTTTCAGCATGTGTGTGGTTGGAGCTGTCAATAAATCCTGAAAACGATGCATTCCTGTATGTGCTTGATCATCAATTTTAATCACATGCTTTAAATGCGGTAAACGCTTGGCGTTGAGGACTTTATTGTCTGCCTGACACAGCTCTGGGGCAATTTTCGTTAAGATGTCCTGATAGTTGGTACTTTTAAACTGCGATGCAATTACCAAACCTTTACAGGAAACTTTGTTGAGCACAAATTCCAGTTCATTGCTTTTATAGGCTGGGTTTAAATTCACCAAAATCACCCCTGCCTTAAAGGCTGCGAATTGAGTGATCGTCCATTCCACACAATTCGGAGACCAAATGGCAAGGCGGTCACCTTTTTTAAAACCGAGTTTTAACAAACTACAGGCAAAGGCATTGACCTGTTGCTGTAGTTGCTTATAGGTCAGACGCACATTTTGATGCACGCTTACCAAAGCATCCTGATCTGCATATTGCTGGCAAGCCTGATCAAACTTTTCACCAATGGTCATGCCTAACAAAGGCTGATTACTGGTGCCATAGGCATAACTTAACCGTACTTGTGTCATTGAATCGATCTCCTTGATTCTTTGTAATTCTGTTTTCCATTATGACGACGATTACTTTTTGCCTGTTTTGTGCGTTGTTTTACTACCCTCCCTGCTGTTTTCGCACTGCATTTACACAAAAGTCGGCAATTTGTTTGACAAAGTAATCTTTATAATTTTGATCAAACATCACATTGCGAGACGGGTTTAAAGGTTCAATCACTACAAAGGTCATGGAGCCAACCACACCTAAAGCAGCAGTGTTCAAATCTTCAAAATCAAACTCACCATTGACTTTTCCTTCAGCCAAAATTTCCTTGATGCTCTGTTTGATCAGTTGTTTACTGCGAAAACGCTCATGTTCCATTTCTGGGTCTACAGGCTCGAACATTAACGAATACGCCAATTGAGGGCTGTTCATCGCACGCTTCACAAAAGTGGTGACAGATTTTTGCAATTTTTGTTTTGCACTTAAATCTGACTTCGCAATGTGGTCCAAAATTTCGACCTCACGACGAATCGCATCCGATAAAACTTCAATCAAAATCTGACTTTTATTTTCAAAGTAGCGATACACCAAACCTGTAGATACGCCTGCGCGTTCTGCAATGGCTTGGATAGACGCTTCTTTAAAGCCCCCATGAGCAATAAGTTCACGAGCAGAATCTAAAATCGCCATGCGATTTTGTTCCATACGTTCCTGCATCAATGATGATCTTTTATAACTCATATCTTATTCTCAACCAGATAAAATGAATTGTAAATCATTTTGTGAATTTTAGTTCACTTTTTTAAATTTTCGATGTATGTTAGAACCTAAGCACAACAACAATGCTTGTTTTAGGAACAACAAATATAACCACAGGATGGATGAACACATGATTTTACAAAGCTTAGACTTCGGCTTAGATGAAACCTTAATCGCCCTGCGCGATTCAATCGCTGCTTTTTGTGCAAAGGAAATTGCACCCATTGCTCAACAGGTTGATCGTGATAACGAATTCCCTGCCCAGCTTTGGAAAAAATTTGGCGATATGGGCTTACTTGGCTTAACCGTGAGTGAAGAATACGGCGGCACTAACTTAGGCTATTTAGCTCACATCATTGCCATGCAAGAAATTTCTCGTGCATCAGCATCCATTGGTTTGTCTTACGGTGCTCATTCTAACCTATGTGTGAACCAAATTAAGCGAAATGGGACAGAAGAACAGAAGCAACGCTATTTACCAAAACTGATTTCAGGCGATTACGTCGGCGCTTTGGCAATGTCTGAACCAAATGCAGGCTCAGACGTGGTTAGCATGAAACTGAAAGCTGAAGATAAAGGCGATCATTACTTGCTCAACGGCTCAAAAATGTGGATTACCAATGGCGGTGATGCCGATGTTTTGGTGGTGTATGCCAAAACTGACTTACAGGCAGGCGCCAAAGGTATGACTGCTTTCTTAATTGAAAAAACCATGTCAGGTTTTAGCCACGGCAGCCATTTAGACAAACTCGGGATGCGCGGCTCAAATACCTATCCATTGTTCTTTGACAATGTTGAAGTACCAAAAGAAAACGTCTTGGGCGGTGTGGGCAATGGTACAAAAGTACTAATGAGTGGACTGGACTATGAACGTGCAGTTTTAAGTGCAGGGCCGCTAGGCATTATGGATGCCTGCATGGATACCGTGATTCCTTATATTCATGAGCGTAAACAGTTTGGTCAGGCATTGGGTGAATTCCAGCTTATGCAAGGCAAAATTGCCGATATGTATTCGACTTGGTTGGCATGTAAAGCACTGGTCTATGCCGTTGGCGCAGAATGTGACAAAGCTGAACACAGCCGTAGTTTACGTAAAGATGCAGCCAGTGCCATTTTATACGCTGCCGAAAAAGCCACATGGATGGCAGGTGAAACCATTCAAACCTTGGGCGGTAATGGCTATATCAATGAGTTCTCTGCAGGACGTTTATGGCGTGATGCCAAACTCTATGAAATTGGTGCGGGTACTTCAGAAATTCGCCGTATGTTGATTGGCCGTGAATTGTTTAACGAAACTGCCTAAAAATAAATCACAAGAATAGACAAGGATGTTGGCATGAATCAATTACAGAGCAAAATTAATATTCGCAGCGACGAGTTTAAAAACAACCAAGCTGCGATGCAAAGCCTAGTCGATGACCTCAGAGAAAAAGTCCAAAAAATTGCTTTGGGTGGTGGCGAAACTGCACGCCAAAAACATTTAGACCGTGGCAAATTACTGCCACGTGAACGGATTGACCACCTGATCGATCCGGGTACTGCATTTATTGAAATTGGTCAGTTGGCCGCTTATCAGGTCTATCAGGATGATGTCCCTGCTGCGGGTGTAGTGGCGGGTGTCGGTCAAGTGAATGGCGTGACCTGCATGATCATTGCCAACGATGCCACAGTAAAAGGTGGAACGTACTATCCACTGACTGTGAAAAAGCATTTACGCGCACAGGAAATTGCCGAACAGAATCACCTGACTTGTATTTATTTGGTCGATTCTGGCGGTGCATATTTGCCGCTACAAGATGAAGTCTTTCCAGACCGTGATCATTTCGGACGCATTTTCTATAACCAAGCGCGTATGTCGAGCATGGGCATTGCCCAAATTGCCGTTGTGATGGGAAGTTGTACCGCAGGCGGTGCGTATGTCCCTGCCATGTCAGATGAAACCATCATTGTGCGTAATCAGGGGACAATTTTCTTGGGCGGCCCACCGCTGGTTAAAGCCGCAACAGGTGAAGTGGTTAGCAGCGAAGACTTGGGTGGTGGCGATGTACACACTCGCCTTTCAGGTGTAGCCGATCATTTGGCAGAAAATGATGAACATGCCTTGGCAATTGCCCGCAACATCGTTGCCAATTTAAATAAAAAGCCAAACCCGCAGCCTGAGCATATAGAAGCACCATTATTCGATGCCTCTGAACTGTATGGCATTGTTCCGACTGACGCGCGTAAACCGTTTGATGTACGTGAAGTGATTGCCCGTATTGTCGATGGTTCACGTTTTGATGAATTTAAAGCGCGCTTTGGCACCACATTAATTACAGGTTTTGCCAAACTATATGGTATGCCTGTCGGGATTATTGCCAACAACGGTATTTTATTTTCCGAGTCGGCACAAAAAGGCGCACACTTTATTGAACTATGCACCCAACGCAACATTCCCCTGTTATTTATTCAAAATATCACAGGCTTCATGGTTGGACGCCAATATGAAAATGAAGGCATTGCCAAAAATGGTGCCAAACTGGTGATGGCGGTTGCCACAGCCAATGTGCCTAAACTGACTTTGGTGATTGGCGGTTCTTTTGGTGCAGGTAACTACGGGATGTGTGGTCGTGCTTATTCACCACGTTTTATGTGGACATGGCCAAACTCACGTATTTCAGTGATGGGTGGCGAACAAGCATCGAGCGTATTGTCTACCTTAAAGCGTGATCAGATTGAAGCCAAAGGTGGTAGCTGGTCTGCAGAAGAAGAAGATCAGTTCAAACAGCCAATTCGTGAACAATACGAACGTCAGGGTCATCCATATTATGCGTCTGCACGCTTATGGGATGATGGTGTGATTGATCCAGCACAGTCGCGTGAAGTTTTGGCATTAAGTTTAGCCGCTGCCCTCAATGCACCCATCCAACCGACCAAATTTGGCGTGTTCCGCATGTAAGAGGTGACAAAATGGATTATCAGTTTTTACAGCTCGAACAGAACAACCAAGTGGCTACGGTTTGGATTAATCGTGCGGAATTGCATAACGCTTTCAATACAGAGGTGATTGAAGAATTACACGCCTGCTTTCAGGCACTGAATAGCCGTGATGATATTCGAGTGGTGATTTTGGCAGGACGCGGCAAAAGCTTTTCTGCAGGTGCAGATTTGAACTGGATGAAACAGGCAGGTCAAGCTTCTACAGCAGAAAATCAAGCCGATGCCCTAAAACTGGCAAAAATGCTGCAAAGTTTAGCGACGTTAAAACAACCGACTATTGCCCGTGTGCATGGTATTGCCTTTGGTGGTGGTATGGGTTTGGCAGCTGCCTGTGATATTTGCGTTGCCAGCACCGATGCCAAGTTTGCGACCTCTGAAGTACGTTTAGGTTTAGCACCATCTACCATTAGCCCTTACGTCATTCGTGCGATTGGCGCACGTCAGGCATCACGTTACTTTTTAACGGCAGAGCGTATTTCTGCAGAACAGGCACAGCAAATTGGTTTAGCGCATGAAGTCACTTCAGCCGAAGACTTAGACAGCAAAATTGATGAAATTGTGCAAGCCTTATTGCTTGGTGGCCCAGAAGCGCAACATGCTTCTAAACAACTGATTCAGATGGTTAATCATCAAGTTTTGACCGAAGATTTACTCCAACAAACTGCACAGCATATTGCACATGTTCGCCAAGGAACTGAGGCGAAAAATGGCTTAAATGCTTTTTTAAATAAACAAAGCCCGGCTTGGATCAAGACCACGGCAGAATAAAAGAAGGATCGCACGATGTTTGAAAAGATTTTAATTGCCAACCGTGGTGAAATTGCCTGCCGTGTAATTCGTACCGCAAAAAAACTTGGGATTGCGACTGTCGCGGTGTATTCAGATGCCGATGCGCAATCACAACACGTTAAACTGGCAGACGAAGCCATTTATATTGGTGAATCGCCTGCGGCACAAAGTTATTTGCAAGTTGAACGTATTATTCAGGCAGCCAAAAGCACAGGTGCACAAGCGATTCACCCGGGTTATGGTTTCTTATCTGAAAATGACCAATTCGCACTTGCCTGTAAAGACAACAATATTGTTTTTATTGGCCCGCCAGTTGAAGCCATTTTGGCGATGGGTCTAAAAGCAACCTCTAAAGCCTTGATGGAAAAAGCAGGTGTGCCACTAACTCCGGGCTACCACGGCAGCAATCAAGATGCGGCATTTTTAAAGCAACAAGCCGACAGCATTGGTTATCCTGTGCTCATTAAAGCCAGTGCAGGCGGTGGCGGTAAAGGCATGCGTTTAGTAGAACGCAGTGAAGACTTTCTCAGCTCACTCGCTTCATGTAAAAGTGAAGCACGTTCTAGCTTTGGTAATGAAGATGTGCTGATTGAACGCTATGTGATTCAACCACGTCATATTGAAGTACAGGTTTTTGGCGATACTCACGGCAACTACGTGCATTTGTTTGAACGTGATTGCTCGGTACAACGTCGCCACCAAAAAGTGCTTGAAGAAGCACCTGCACCAAAAATGCCAGAAGATAAACTCGAAACTATGCGCCAAGCCGCAATTGATGCCGCACGTGCTGTAAATTACGTGGGCGCAGGTACGGTAGAGTTTATTGTCGAGCAAGACGGTACTGCTTATTTCATGGAAATGAATACCCGCTTGCAGGTCGAACACCCCGTCACAGAAATGATTACAGGGCAAGACTTGGTTGAGTGGCAATTGCGAGTTGCTTTTGGTGAGCCATTGCCAAAACAGCAACATGAATTGCAAATTCATGGTCATGCCCTTGAAGCGCGTGTGTATGCCGAAGAACCAGAAAAAGGCTTTATTCCTGCCATTGGTCAAATCAGCTATCTGCATTATCCAGAGCAAAATGATGCCGTACGTGTCGATAGCGGGATTGTCGAAGGTGATGAAATCAGCACCTACTACGACCCAATGATTGCCAAACTGATTGTTTGGGGTAAAAACCGTGAAGCAGCATTAACGCAAATGCACCATGCTTTAGGTCAGTTCCACGTCGATGGTTTAGGCAACAACATTGCATTCTTGGATCGTTTGGTGCTGTGTGATTCCTTTAAACATGCCAATTTGGATACAGGGCTTATTCAACGTGAGGAAGCATTTTTACTTAACGCAAAACCTGAAGTCGCTACAGAAACTGTCGTTGCAGCTGCGTTAATTGATGTACTTTCTCGTATTCAAAACAACAAAGCGGCAAACAACGCGGTTTGGCAAAAAGACCACTTCTGGCGCTTAAATCAGCAAAGCGCCCACACAGTGCAATTACAGTGCAATGACCAAACACTCAAAATCCAGTTAAAACCATGCACTTCTGGTTTTGAGGCTCACTACAATGGGCAAACGCTGAGCGTTCAAGGCGAGCTTTTGGATGCACATCGTCTACAGGTTTGTATCAATGGTCAGCAACAAAAAATAGCATTTAACCAACATGCGCAAGGCATCACCCTGTTCCAAAACGGTCAGCGTCATGTGTTTAGCTATGTACAAGCAAACTTTAACAGCGATGATCAACAAGACAATGCCAACAATCTGACTGCACCAATGCCGGGTGTAATCACCCAAGTTTTGGTGGCAGCCAATGCCCGTGTGAAAAAAGATGATGTACTGATGACACTGGAAGCCATGAAAATTGAATATTCAATTCGTGCGCCTTTCGATGGCATTGTGGCAAGTTCGTACTTCCAAGCGGGCGATCAGGTCAAAGCAGGCGATGAACTGGTTGAATTTGAAGCCTTGACGGAGGAAGTTGCATGACTGAATTTGTCAAAATTGTAGAGGTTGGCCCACGAGATGGTCTGCAAAATGAGAAAACGCCACTCACTTTGGCAGACCGTAAAAACCTGATTTTGGATTTAATGCAAACAGGTTTAAGCAGCATTGAGGTCGGTTCTTGCGTATCGGCCAAATGGGTACCGCAAATGGCAGACAGCGATGTGCTGTTTGCCAGCCTGCCACAAAACCCAAACATTCAATTCAGTTTACTGACCCCAAACTCAAAAGGTTTTGAGTCGGCTTTGGCGGTGGGTTGCAAAGAAGTTGCCGTGTTTACCGCCGCTTCTGAAAGCTTTACCCGAAAAAATATCAACTGCTCAATTGAAGAAAGTCTGGAAAAGTTTAGCGATGTGATGCGTCAAGCCAAAGCACACAACATTCGCGTGCGTGGTTATGTATCTTGTATGGTGGACTGCCCTTATGAAGGTGCGATTGACCCGAAACAAGTCGCAAAAGTCACACAGCAATTATTGGATATGGGCTGCTATGAAGTGTCTTTGGGTGAAACCATTGGTACAGCAACCCCTGACCGTGTGCAAAAAGTCTGGGATGCTTGTTTAGCACAGGTCGATGCCAAAGTTTTAGCAGGTCATTTTCACAATACTTACGGCATGGCGATTGCCAATATTTATCAGTCGCTCTTGCAAGGCATTCGTGTATTTGATTCATCCATTGCAGGTTTAGGTGGCTGTCCGTATGCCAAAGGTGCATCGGGCAATGTATCTACCGAAGACTTGTACTATTTACTGTCCAAGATGGGTTTTGAAACAGGTGTGCGGTTAGAACCGCTGATGACAGCTAGTCGTAACATCAGCAATGTCTTACAGCGCAATAATCCATCTCACTATGCCAATGCCTACTGGCAAAAGGTTTGTGCTTAAAACCTATTTCATCCTCAATAACTTTGGAACATAAGCGACAAGGATGACAACAACACAACATGGCAAGTGAATGCCGTGCAGAGAATAAATAGAGGTGACAAATGTCCAATAAAGTATATGACAGCGCACAAGCTGCATTAAATGGCGTGGTTCAAGATGGGCATACCTTGGCGGTGGGCGGTTTTGGTTTATGCGGTATTCCTGAAGCCTTGATTGCTGCGTTAAAAGATACAGGCGTCAAACAACTGACTTGTATTTCTAATAACGCTGGCGTCGATGGTTTTGGTTTAGGCTTATTGCTTGAAACCAAACAAATTAAAAAAATGATTTCATCTTATGTCGGCGAAAATAAAGAATTTGAACGCCAGTTTTTAAGCGGTGAATTGGAAGTTGAACTCACCCCGCAAGGCACACTGGCAGAAAAACTACGCGCAGGCGGTGCAGGTATTCCTGCATTTTTCACCCCAACAGGTGTAGGCACTGTCATTGCAGAAGGCAAAGAAGTCCGTGAATTTAACGGCAAAGATTATATTTTAGAAGAATCTTTGACTGCAGATGTCGCTTTGGTCAAAGCCTACAAAGCAGATAAAGCGGGTAATCTTATTTTCCGTAAAACAGCACAAAACTTTAATCCTGTTTGTGCTATGGCAGGCAAAATCACCATTGCCGAAGTTGAACAAATCGTTGAAATTGGCGATTTAGACCCCGACGAAATCCACTTAGCTGGTATTTATGTGAACCGCATTGTCCTCAATGCAAGCCCAGAAAAACGGATTGAACAAATGACTTTAAAGGCGGAGGCTTAAGACATGGCTTGGACGCGTAATCAAATGGCGCAGCGCGCTGCACAAGAATTAGAAGATGGTTTTTATGTCAATTTAGGCATTGGCTTACCCACACTGGTCGCCAATTATATTCCTGAACATATCAATGTCTGGTTACAGTCCGAAAATGGCTTGCTTGGCATTGGTGAGTTCCCAACTGCCGAAACTGTAGATGCCGACCTGATCAATGCAGGTAAACAAACTGTGACAGCGCGTAAAGGTGCGGCTTTTTTCTCTAGCGCAGATTCCTTTGCCATGATTCGTGGCGGGCATGTCAATATCGCTATTTTAGGGGCAATGGAAGTTTCTGAACAAGGCGATCTTGCCAACTGGATGATTCCCGGCAAGAAAGTTAAAGGTATGGGCGGTGCAATGGATTTGGTTGCAGGCGTACAAAAAGTTGTAGTGCTGATGGAACATTGTGCCAAAGATGGTACGCCTAAAATTGTATCGCAGTGCAGTTTGCCACTCACAGGTAAAGCGGTGGTGCATCGTATCATTACCGACTTAGGCGTGCTTGATATTACTCCACAAGGCGTAAAGTTGATTGAACTTGCACCCGATGTCAGTTTTGATGAAATTCAAAAAGTCACAGGTGTTGCCTTACAAAAAGTCGCAGCTTGATGAATTTATCTCGAGTGAATAACCCTCTCCTTTGCAAGTTTTGATGCACTGCTTTAAAACTTAATACAAGGGAGAGGGTTTATTTTGACTTTCATACTTCCCTACTCTGCAAAATCAATAAATCACTAATTTATAAAACCATTCCGCTAAACCAAAGATCATACAAAATTCACTTTCAATTTCGATATTTGCACGATGGTTCGGGGTTGATCTGCAATAAAAAAGCCATCACTGTGTAAAGTGAGGGCTCTATAAAAGTTTAATCTTACAAGAAAATAAACCTGTTTAAGATTAAGGCGTCTTTTGCTCTACCACGCCTGCATCTTCCACACTACGCACTGTGCCTGTATCTACATTCAAGACTTCAAACTCAATCCGGCGGTTTTTAAATTGACCTTCTGGCGTTGCATTTGCCGCAATCGGCTGCTCTGAACCAAAACCAATGGCTTGCAATTGACCCGGATTTACACCACGTGATACTAAATAATCGACCACTGCTTGCGCACGTTGTTGTGACAAAGTTTTGTTGGCATTGGCATCACCTACGGCATCGGTATGCCCTTTCGCGGTTAATTGCACTTGTGGCGCGCGCTGCATCAATACCGCAGCCTGATCTAAAATAGACTTATTGGCTGCTGGAATTTCAGTCGATGCAGAATCAAAATTAATGATTTGCATATTGAGTGCCGTCGCAATATCCAAAGCTTGAATATTGTCAGGATTAATTGCAGCCAAAGCCTGCTCGGCATTGCTAATACTGCTGGTTACAGCCTGATTCACATCGGTTACTGTAGTTTCTGCAGGTTGCTGAGTCACTACAGTCATGTTTTTAGCCAATGGACGAATTTGACTGGCTAAACGCTCTGCATCGGCAGGGTTCGCGGCTTGAATAGACAGTTGATTACCCACCCAGTTTAAATTGACATTCGGTACACCTTTCAGCATTTTTAAAACGCTTGGAATCACGTCCTGATCAATAAATTCCGAATGATAGTTGGCAAAATTTTCTGCACCACAACCTGTTGGATGATTGAAAATTTGCTTCACTTCATTCTGCATAATTTCCATATAGCTTGGATTATTCAGCAAAATTTGACAGGTCACCAAATTACCATCACTGCCTGTACTGACTTGCAACATTGCAGCCTGATTCGCTGCCACTTGGGTCTGTGTGGTTGCAGGCGCTTGGTTGCGGTCACTACATGCACGGAATAAAAATGCCAATAAACCAATTAAAATAATTAAAGCTAAAATTGGCAATAACCACGAACGGCGTTCTTCTACGGGCTCAGTCACAATGACTTCAGGTGCTTGATGTACGGTTTGGCCCGCAGCATTATTTACCCCCAAAGCAGCCAATAATGCTGTTGCCCACTGCGGTAAAGCCGCCTGAATTGAATCTAAATTGTTTTGCAGTAAATGCTGAATGGCAACTGGGTCAGATGAACCTGCCTGATTTTCCAAAAAGTTTAAACTTGGTGCAATTGAACGATTCAGGGTGTTTTCAATTTCGGTTTGCGGTGCTGTGCCGCTGACCAAATCTAAAAACTGCTGTTTTAAAGATAGATTTGAACCAAATACATCGCCCACACGTGGATTCAGTTGTCGCAGCAGATTGTCAATCAGTTCAGGTCGTGAATTTAAAATAGACAATAAAATGGGATAAAAACTATTTAATGCCTGATTTTTTTCAAGCAAATGCTGGGTTTCCCCTTCCAATACAATGGATGACACACTTTGTTTGAGCAAGTCTATAAAATCTGTTTGCATATATATGCCCTCTTTTTTGTCTTTGTTTTCAAGTTGTTTTTTAGTGTATATGCTTAAAATTTAAACAAATGTAATAAATTGTGGTGTTTTGATTTTGTTGTGAAATTTGAGTCAACGGAATGTAGAGTCTCTTCTTCGATTTTCTATTTGGGGATTGTTAAAATTCAATAAAAAAGCCAGCCGAAGCTGACTCTTATTTAAACTTGAAAATAAAATATCAATCAGAGCATATTAAGCAGTAAAGACGCGTACTGCTTTGCCTTTTACAACTTGATTAATCAAAGGCGTATTTTTGCCTTGTGACACAATCGTTTCTTTGTTCAGTGTCCATTCCACTTCTGGATCAACCAAGACCCAACCCGCTTCCTGTTCCCAACGACTTTGCATTTTTGCCACACGCGCAGGTGCAAGTGTCACTTTTTCTACCCATTCCAATGGACTGAACAGACCTTCCTGAATCAGTTGAATCCCAAATGGAATATAAGTATCAAATGCAGTAAAACCTGACAAAGTATCTGCAAATGGTGCCATTTTTGCAGAGCTATTTAACGGCTCATGATGAGTACAAATCGCATCAATCACACCATCTTTTACACCTTGACGCAGTAATGCTTTGTCTTGCTCTGAGCGCAGTGGCGGACGTACATGCGCTAACGAGTTAAAACCATCAATAATTTGATCGGTTAAATGCAGTTGATGCATCGCAACATCACAAGTGACAGGTAAACCTTTGGCTTTAGCTTGTTGAATCAATTCAACTGATGCACCACAAGACAATAAGCCAAAATGCGCACGTACACCTGTGGCTTCAATCATCAGCAAATATTTGGCAATCGCTACGGTTTCTGCCAAAGTTGGAATCATAGGCAAGCCCTGACGCGATGCAATAAAACCTTCATGCACACAGCCATCTTTAGCAATTTGCGGTTCTTCGGCATAGAACACCACGGTCATGTCCAAACCTGCAGCATATTCCAGTGTGCGAATCACGACATCATCATCTTCAAAAGGTGCATTGGCATTGGACACTGCACTACAGCCGCCTTTTTTCAGTCCCGCCATATTGGCAGGCTGCTTGCCGTTTAAACCTTGAGTTTGTGCACCAATCACTTCTAAATAAATGCCACCATCCAACATGGCTTTTTCGACCAAACCATGAATGAGTGCACCGTTGTCTTGCACGATTGGTTTAGAATCGGGTGGCGTAAATAAGTGCAGAATTCCGTTTTCACGTGCGGCCTTGCCTTCAGATTTGAGCGTGCCATGTTGTTGCTGACCAGGTTCACGTAAACGTGCGCATAAATCGACCATAGTTGGCATGAGCCATTGACCTTGGGCATCTATGCTTTCGCTAATATCTGCACTTTCTGCAACCAACTTGCCATTTTCAAGATATACCGTTTGTACGCGGTCAATTTGCTGGATTGGGTCAAGCACACGTACATTTTCAATTTTTACAATCGCCATGACTTTTTCCTTATACCGCAATCGCGTCAATCAAACCTTGTTCTTGCAATTGACCTTGCATCGCCAAGGCCAATACCGCCATACGTACCGCAATACCGTTGGTTACTTGATTTAAAATCACCGATTGAGGCCCATCGGCAATGCTTGAATCAATTTCGACACCACGGTTCATTGGACCAGGATGCATCACAATACAGTTTGGTTTTGCAAGCGCCAAACGCTCTTTGTTTAAACCGTACATTTTGTAGAATTCGGCTTGTGAGGCAAGTGCTGGCGAATCAATACGTTCATTTTGAATACGCAGGGTGATAATCACGTCGCAATCTTTAATGCCTTCTTCCATTTTGTTAAATAAACGCACGCCTGCGCCATATTCATCAAAACCGTAGGGCAACAAGGTGTTCGGTGCAATCACGCGAATGTCTTTACAGCCCAGTGTTTGCAAGGCAGCCACATCGGAACGCGCCACGCGTGAATGTTTGATATCACCAATAATCGCAACACTTAATTCTTCATAAGGTCGTTGGGTTTCACGGCGAATGGTCAGCATATCCAACATCGCTTGCGTTGGATGTGCATGACGGCCATCACCCGCATTAATAATGGCAACCTTTGGGCAAACCGTTTTAGCAATAAAATGTGCTGCACCTGAAGATGAATGACGCACCACAAAAATGTCAGCAGCCATCGCCTCTAAGTTCCACAAAGTGTCACGCAAAGTTTCACCTTTAGAGGTACTTGAACGGGCAATATCAATATTGAGTACATTGGCAGAAAGACGCTTGGCTGCGGCTTCAAATGTGGTGCGGGTACGAGTAGAGTTTTCGAAGAACAAATTCATCACCGTGCGCCCTTCGAGCAAATTATTGGTGATCAGTTGGTTTTGTTCATTGAAAAAGGACTGTGCTGTGTCCAGAATTTGGGTGAGGGTTTCTTTGGAAAGACCTTCGATGGTTAAAAAGTGTTTTAAATGCCCATCTTTATTCAATTGAATCTGGCTCGGAGTATGCAATGCCGCCAAATGCATGAGAGATTCCTTATACGTTAAGTTAACGCATTATACAGAAATTGATTTGGCAAAGCAGTGTAACTTGGCATGATTTAGTCAAAAGAAACTTATGATTTTAAAAATTAAGTCATGCAGAATCATCTACACTTTCTTTCATGCTTAATACTCTACAAAGCGATGTGAAAGGATGGCATTTATATTTAACTGCTCTGCTAGCCAATCATCTTGATATGAGCTTGATGAACATCTGGTGGGTCAATCTTCGCCTACAACTGCCTACGCAACCTTCAGGCTATGTAGGCATAGTCTGTACAATTCACCGTTTAACGCAGTGCCCCTATATAATGATGGGACACCTGCGCCCGATAAATTTCTTCAGCTGTAGGTTCTGTCAAGTCATCTATATTTTCTATATTTTCTACTGCATCTAATTGCTGCGCTTCAGTCTGTGGCGACGTTATTTCTGCATCAGCATCCATTAAGTTAGCCAATATACTGTTTAAGCGCAGCGCATAACGGCACAATTCCTCATCGTGTGTAGCGAGTGCCAATTGCAGCACAGCACGTGCATAGTCTGAATTTTCAACCAGATACATGACATCAATCACACGTCCACTGACCCGTCTTAATCGCGTATAAATTAAAGTGGCAACTGAAAAAATCTCGTTATTTGCTGTTAAAGCCTGTGCCGTGTTTAAAGTAGCCGTGGTCATTTAAATATTCCCCTTATCGCTTCATTGTTGTTTTGCAGTGTTTGATGCTCATCTGCAAAATGTTCACCATCACAACAATGTATGAGCAAAATACATACCAATCATGTGAATATTCAGGTTTTTATTTTTCCGCAATACAATCACTCAAAATTTTTTAGAGATGTCATTACATCCTCATTGCCTTTTTAGAAAAAAACAGTAAAAAATGCCCTGAAGCTCTTCAAACCTAGACCTTTAAAATTCTGCACGATTCACGCTAAATCACTAAGTTTTCTAGCACAAAATACGGTAAAATAGCCGATTGCTGAATTGCTTTTGGAAATTTTCATGAATTCGAAACCCCGTCTTTCTACATATTGGGTCACCTGTGCAGATGGACTTGAAACCTTATTGCAAGAAGAAATGCAAGGTTTAGGTATTCAAAATATCGAACGTTTACCGGGTCGTTTAATTTTCAAAGGCACACTCGAAAATGCCTATCGTGTCTGCATGTGGTCACGTTTAGCCTCACGTGTCCTTACACCAATTCACACACACGAAATTGAATTTAGTCACGACGCGCGCGATGTAGCCGAAGAGCTTTATGAAGGTGCGCTGAGCTTTGACTGGTCACTGATTTTTGCGCCACAAAGTACTTTTGCAGTGCGTTTGCATATAGAGCGTGACATTAAAGTGAACAGCCAATTTGCGACCTTGCGCGTTAAAGATGGTGTGGTCGATTCATTTATGGATGCAGTGGGCAAACGTCCAAGCATTGACATCAAACAGCCTGAAATTACCTTATACGTGTTGGCAGGTAAAAAAGAACATACATACTGCCTAGATTTATCTGGCGATTCACTGCATAAACGCGGCTATCGTCGTTTTATGACCGATGCCCCAATTAAAGAAAACCTTGCCGCAGCGATTCTGCAAAAAGGTCAATTACAACAAATTCAACCCGACATTATTTTAGACCCAATGTGTGGTTCGGGTACGTTTATTATTGAAGCATTGATGATGCTGACTGACCGTGCACCGGGTTTGGTACGTCGTTTCGGTTTTAACGGTTGGCAAGGTCACGACCATGAATTATGGATGAGCATTAAAGCAGAAGCGGCTGAACGCCATCAAACTGCATTACAACAACCATTGCCAAAATTTTATGCTTTCGATGCCGACTGGGAAGCAGTCAAAGCCACCAAGCAAAATATTATTGCAGCAGGTTTTGAAAGTCTGCTCGATCAGATTCAAATTGAAGAACGTACTTTGGCTGACTGGCCCGACTTTCAAGCCGAAGGTAAAAAGGCCTTTATTGTCACCAACCCACCTTATGGTGAGCGTTTGGGCGATAAAGCCTCGAACCGTGCCTTGTATTTGGGTCTGTCTGCCCTCTTGCAAAAGCATTTCCCAAATCAAAAAGCAGCCGTCATTGCAGCCCAAGTTGAACAAGCCGATGTGTTGGCTTTCAATGACCCGCAAATTTTACGTTTGATGAACGGTAAACTGCCAATTTATGTCCGTTTTGGTACGATCAAACCTGCAACATTCGCACGCCCATTCTTAGCAGATTGGCAACCGCAACAGTTTGAACCCATTGAAGGCGCAGAAGATTTCACCAACCGTTTGCAAAAAAACATGCAGAGCCTGAAAAAATGGGCGGTGAAAGAAAATGTGCATTGCCTGCGTTTATACGATGCAGACTTACCTGACTTTAATGTCGCAGTCGATTTATACGGCGACCGTTTGCACGTGCAGGAATATGCGCCGCCGAAAAAAATTGATCCTGAAAAAGCCAAAAAGCGTTTTAACCTTGCCTTACAAGCCATTCGCGCTGTCACAGGTTTAGGGCGCGATGCGGTATTTATTAAAACCCGTGCCCGTCAGGAAGGTAAAAACCAGTACACCAAACAAAGTACCGCCTCGAAGCGTTTTATTGTGCAAGAAGGTCAGGCTAAAATTTTGGTTAACCTCACCGACTATCTAGATACAGGCTTGTTCCTTGACCATCGTCAAATGCGTTTACGTATTGCCAAAGAAGCACGTGGCAAGCACTTCCTGAATTTATACAGTTATACCTCAACTGCAAGTTTACATGCCGCGCTTGGCGGTGCAGCAAGTACCACCAGCGTCGATTTATCCAATACTTATTTGAATTGGTCTAAAGAAAACTTTGTATTGAATGGTTTAACGGTAGACCATGCCGATGAACAACATCAATTCTTTGCCAGTGATTGTTTTGAATGGCTCAAAGAAGGTCATGAACAATATGATCTGATCTTTATTGACCCACCAACTTTCTCAAACTCTAAAAAGTTCTACGGAACATTTGACGTACAACGCGACCACGTTTCTTTAATTAAGCGTGCCATGAACCGCTTAACCACAGGCGGAACGCTGTACTTCTCCAACAACTACCGTGGTTTTGAAATGGATGAAGAAATTGAAGCCATGTTTGATGTGCAGGAAATTAGCCATGAAACCATTGGACAAGATTTCAAACGCAACACCAAAATCCACCGTGCTTGGAAAATTCAGCACCCGCCTGTTTAAATAAACGATATGGCAATACAACAAAGCCTGTTCATTTGAACAGGCTTTGTTTTATCGTAGATCAGTATCTAGATTATTGACCAGTTAAAAACTTCTTTTCACCATATTGATAATGCATCGACAGTTTAAATTCATCACCATCACGTTGAATTTGCTGATTGCTTTGCATCGCACTGAGTATCTGTTCCAACTCTTGATCAGACATGCTTTTACCTGCAGCATTCATATAATTATTCATAATGGTTTTGACCACTTGCTTGTTAAAACTCACATCGGTTTGCATTTCCAATAAACTTGGGAACATTTTCGCTAAGCCTTCTACAGTGGTTTGATGCCCTGGCATCACTTTACCAACCAAATCTGCCCGAATACTGCCTGTGCCTAATTTCAACTGATTCTTCTTGGATTCGAACTGAAAGCCCTCATTAATCACAGCCAACAAGGCTTGTTGAACTTCTTTCTCAAAGTTTTCCGCTTCTAGGCATGAGTTGTTTTGTTTTTGCACAATATCAAGAAACGTCTGCATTTTACTGCGCTGCAAGTTTTTAACATCCCAATTCACTTGCAGGTCTTGCATGGCAGGCACATTATTTAAACCTAACTCGGCAATTTTAAATTTCGATTGAATATCTACCGTGCGCTCATGCAGTTGAGTATCCATACGCCAACTGAAGTCTTTCATTTTGCCTGAACCCACTGCTTTTGGGTCTTGACGCTGCATTTCTGCAATACTGAATTGGAAATAGCCCGGCTCTAAAGACTGCACATTCAAAGCCTGATTGGTTTTAAACTGCATGCCTTTTACTTGAAGATGTCCAAATTGATCCAGCACCGTCAATTGAGGCACATCAAAACTCATATTTACAATTTTCTGCTGCCCCTGACTTTGTTTCGCCTGAAACTCAATCTGTATAGGAGAAAATTTAGCTTCAAGTCCTGCATCTTTTTTCTCTATAGCAGGTATGCTCAATTTCGTGGTCGATACACCCAACCAATTCACTTGCGTTGTCACATTTAGAGGCTGCTGAAAGAACTCGGAAAATTGTCCCTGCCCTTGTTCCAGATTCATTTTAGAATCAATTTGGTAACCTTTCCATGTCCGCTGAATTTGATCTTGTCCGTGAAACACCAGTTTTTCTTTAGCATTACATGGGTCTGCAATAATGGTCATTTTCCATTTGGCACTACCTGTTAAAGTCCCCATGTCGTAGTCCGTATATTGGACGCTCACATTGGGTACAGGATTTAAATTTTGTTGATAATGCTCACGCAGGCTCTTATCTGCATATAAATTTCCTGCAGTGACAGCTCCTGCCAACACTGCAACCCCCATTCCACCCCATACTATTTTTGACATAGATTCTGCTCAGAATTTATCTATTCTTATTGAACAATAAATTATAATTAATCTTCTTTAAAAAAGATAATTGTTTTGCAAATAAATCACTTAAATATAATATTCATCACAAAATATTAAAAATAGCTGTCATTTTTTACCAAAAATTTTACTTATGTGACCTAAATTGTCAGTCATAAAAAACCCAGCCGAAGCTGGGTTTCTTAAAAGTTGCTTACACATAGCCAATTAGCTGAGTTTCATTTTTTCAAACAGCAAATGACCATTTTCAGCTTTAATTAAAATCGTATCACCTGCAACAAAGTCACCTGCGAGGATTTTTTGCGCCAATGTGTTTTCCACTTGTTGCTGAATTGCACGTTTCAATGGACGCGCACCGTAGACTGGGTCAAAACCTGCTTCAATCAATTGATCAAATGCAGTATCGTCTATCGACAAGCTCAAGTCGCGTTCGCTTAAACGCGCACGTAAACGATCCAATTGAATATCGGCAATGCCACGAATTTGTGCTTTTTCCAGTGAATGGAACACCACCAACTCATCAATACGGTTAATAAACTCAGGGCGGAAATGTTGTGAAACTGCGGCCATGACCACGGTACGCACTTCTTCACGTGTTGGATTGTCACCCAATTCACGTACTTCGTGTGAACCCAAGTTAGAAGTCATCACAATTACAGTGTTCTTAAAGTCCACCACGCGACCTTGCGAGTCGGTTAGGCGTCCATCATCCAACACCTGCAACAAGATGTTAAATACGTCTGGATGGGCTTTTTCCACCTCATCAAACAGCACCACACTGTACGGTTTACGACGTACTGCTTCGGTTAATACACCACCTTCTTCATAACCGACATAGCCTGGAGGCGCACCGACCAAACGGCTGACCGAGTGTTTTTCCATAAATTCAGACATATCAATCCGAATCATGGCGTCATCGCTGTCAAACAAGAAGTTCGCTAACGCTTTGGTCAATTCTGTTTTACCTACCCCTGTTGGGCCAAGGAACAGGAACGAACCACTTGGACGGTTAGGATCAGACAAACCTGCGCGTGAACGACGTACCGCATTCGACACCGCCACCACAGCTTCATCTTGCCCCACCACACGGTTATGCAAGAAATCTTCCATGTGTAGCAATTTTTCACGTTCACCCTGCAGCATTTTCGATACAGGAATGCCCGTTGCAGCACTCACGACTTCAGCAATTTCATTGTCCGTAACTTTGTTACGCAATAATTTTGGTTCTTCTTTCTCTTCAACCAACTCATCTTGTGCCAGTTGTTTTTCCAACTCAGGAATCACACCGTATTGTAAACGTGACATTTCCGCCAAGTCATTTTCACGCTGCGCTTTTTGCAATGCCATACGTGCCTGATCAAGCTGAGTCTGAATTTGCTTAGTGCCTTCAACCAAGGTTTTTTCCGCTTTCCAAACTTCTTCCAAATCATTGTATTCATTTTGAACTTCAATAATTTGTTTTTCCAGATGTGCAACTTCAGCACGGCTGCCTGCATCTTCATCTTTCTTCACGGCTTCAAGTTGCAGTTTTAATTGAATTAAACGGCGCTCTAATTTATCTAAGGCTTCAGGCTTAGAATCTAGCTCCATTTTAATCCGTGACGCTGCCTCATCCACCAAATCAATTGCCTTGTCGGGAAGTTGACGGTCAGTGATATAACGGTGCGACATTTTAGCGGCGGCAATAATCGCCGAATCTAAAATTTTAACCCCGTGGTGCACTTCGTAGCGTTCTTTCAGACCTCGTAAAATTGCAATGGTGTCTTCTACACTTGGCTCATCGACCAATACTTTTTGGAAACGACGCTCTAAAGCCGCATCTTTTTCAATATATTGACGATACTCATCTAAAGTAGTGGCACCGACGCAGCGCAATTCGCCACGCGCCAATGCAGGTTTCAACATATTGCCTGCATCCATGGCACCATCGCCTTTACCTGCACCCACAAGTGTGTGTAATTCATCAATAAATAAGATGACTTCACCTTCTTGTTTCGCCAAGTCTTTTAAGACCGCTTTTAGGCGTTCCTCAAACTCACCGCGATATTTCGCACCTGCCAACAATGAGCCCAAATCTAAAGATAAAACACGTTTACCTTTTAAACTTTCAGGCACTTCACCATTCACAATACGCTGAGCCAAACCTTCAACAATCGCAGTTTTACCCACACCAGGTTCACCAATGAGTACTGGGTTGTTTTTGGTACGGCGTGACAACACCTGAACGGTACGGCGAATTTCATCATCACGACCAATTACAGGGTCTAGCTTGCCCGCCAACGCACGTTCGGTTAAATCGATGGTATATTTATTGAGTGAGTCACGTTGATCTTCGTGATTATTGCTCATGACTTTTTCATCCCCTCTAATTTTGTCAATCACGCTACGCAAACTATCTGAGGTCACGCCTACACTGTTCAGTAGTGTTTTGGTCGCGCCCACTTCGGTCAAACCCAGCATCAACCAATCGGTTGACAAGAACTCATCACCTGCTTTTTGGGCAAAACTGTCAGCCAAATTCAAGGCTTTAACCGCATCTGGACTTAAGTTGATATCGCCTGTTGGATTGGCCAAAGTCGGTGCATCAGCAATCGCTTGCTGTAATTTGCTTTGCAAATCACGTAGGTTTGCGCCTGCTTGTTGTAATAAACTGACATTGGAAGCTTCTTCGAGCAAAGTCGCCAATAAGTGAATGCCTTCAATGGCAGTATGATCTTTCCCTATCGCAAGAGATTGGGCATCGGATAAAGCTTGCTGTAGTCGGTTGGTAAACTTTTCAAAACGCATTCTTGTTATTCCTCACAACAAATTGTGTACTTGATGGATATATGGGAACGCAGGCGTAAATTTCAATTAAATTTTTTATATATTTTTCAAAATCTTAATTAAAATTAACAGATAGATTTCAGTAATAATATTGGACTGATTAAAGTAAATTTCAAGTTTAGTCTGGTAATTTTTTATTTTAGTTGAGTCATTGACATACACTTGCATATCAATCAATTAAAGGCTTTTGATTGTTATTTATGCCATTTGAAATATTTAGTTACAATGATTGGCAAAATATACCAACCATTGTATGACCTATCAGTCAAAGCTTAATCTTGTTCAATAATTTCAAAATCATGGCTAATTTCGACGCCACCATCAGATAGCATTTTACTTGCAGAACAGTACTTTTCTGCTGAAAGTTCAACCGCCTTCGCAACCTGCTTTTCCTTGACAGCCTTGCCTTTGACCACAAAATGCAAATGAATTTTGGTGAACACGGCAGGGATGCTATCGGCACGTTCTGCTTTTAACTGACATTCAACATGCGTCACTTCTTGGCGTGATTTCTTTAAAATAGTCACAATATCGAATGAAGCACAACCACCAAGTCCCATTAAGATTAACTCCATAGGACGTGGACCACGGTTTTCACCGCCATATTCTGCAGATCCATCCATCACCACAGAATGACCACTTTCTGATTTGGCTTCAAAAGCAACGTTCTCTAACCACTGAACACTTGTTTGCATTGCAACTACCTAAAAAAAACTATAAATTGACACGGGTATTTGTACACTAACATAACTTGAGTTGATAAGGAATTTCATCTCTACTGTGTGACAAGTTCAGACTAGGTCTTGTGCGATCTATTATTTATCCATTTTCGGAACCGTTAGCATGACTTCAAACTTTTCACAGCTGAGCACTGATGCATTGTCCCCTGGACAACTGCCTGACTCAGTCAAAGCATTATTAAAACGTGCATACATCAACCGTTATCCAAAACGGACAACTATTGTTGATGCGGGGACTGAATCTAAATCGTTATATTTGATTTTAAAAGGTTCAGTATCAATTATTCTTCGCGAAGATGATGATCGCGAAATTGTTGTGGCATATTTGAATCCAGGCGACTTTTTTGGGGAAATGGGTCTGTTTGAATCGAATCCACAACGTACTGCAGAAGTTCGTACTCGTGATGTCTGTGAAATTGCAGAAATTACTTATGAAAACTTCCACGAACTCAGCAAACAATATCCTGACTTAAGCTATGCCGTTTTTGCACAGCTGGTACGTCGTTTAAAAAATACTACACGTAAGGTAACTGACCTTGCCTTTATAGATGTGTCTGGTCGTATTGCACGTTGCTTGATTGATCTTTCTGCGCAACCAGAAGCCATGATTTTGCCAAACGGTCGTCAAATTCGTATTACACGCCAAGAAATTGGTCGTATTGTCGGCTGTTCACGTGAAATGGTCGGGCGTGTTCTAAAAACACTTGAAGAACAAGGCATGATTGAAACTGATGGTAAAGCCATTCTGATTTTTGATGCTTCTTTGGAGCAAAATGAATCCACTGATGGCAACTTTGATGACGAGTAAACCATCTATATGCTCATTAAAAAAGCAAATCTTCGGATTTGCTTTTTTATTGCCTGTATATAACTTATAGCCATTTTCAACTATAAAAATATAATTCTTACGACCATTACAAAGCATCAGCAATTTTAACTGCCACAAGCGGCTCAAAATGGTTTAGCCTCTTAGGACATGACTTCATAAAGACAATGTTAAGCGAGATGCTAAGATGCAATTTAGACCTTTGGCAAAAACAGGCATTCTAGTTCCAGAAATCTGTTTAGGCACCATGACATTTGGTGAACAAAATACCCAGCAAGAAGCCTTTCAACAACTCGATTATGCGCTAGAACGAGGCTTATATTTTTGGGATACCGCAGAAATGTATCCCGTACCACCAAAAGTAGAAACTCAAGGTGCAACTGAAACTATTATTGGCAATTGGTTACAACAACGTGGCGGACGTGACAAATTGTTTTTAGCCTCTAAAATTGCAGGCCCTTCGCAAGGCGGCAGTCATATTCGAGATGGCAAAACCCGCTTTAACGCAGAGGATATTCATTCTGCACTGGATGGCAATTTAAAACGCCTGCAAACCGACTATATCGACTTATACCAACTGCACTGGCCACAACGCCCAACCAACTTTTTTGGCAAACTTGGTTATGGCAACCAAGAAGCACAAAATACGCAAGAAGTAACCGACCTTGCTGAAACCTTAACCGCGTTGCAACAAGAAATTCAAAAAGGACGGATTCGCTATATAGGTCTGTCGAATGAAACCCCGTGGGGCACCATGAAGTTTTTACACTTGGCAGAACAGTTAGGATTAAGCAAATTTGTTAGCGTACAAAATCCGTATAACCTGCTGAATCGTACTTATGAAATTGGTATGTCTGAAATTGCCCATTATGAAGGTGTTGGACTACTCGCCTACTCACCTTTGGCTTTTGGTTATTTAACTGGTAAATTCCGTCATGGCGCACGCCCTGCCAATGCACGTGTCACGCTATATTCACGTTTTAGCCGTTACAGTAATCCACAAAGCGAATGGGCAACCGAGCAATACGCCCAACTTGCAGAACAACACGGCTTGAGTTTGACGCAACTGGCGCTGGCATTTATCAAGCAGCAATTTTTTGTGACAAGTACCATTATTGGCGCGACGAATATGGCGCAACTCAAAGAAAATATTGATGCCTTTGACATCACCTTATCAGATGAAATTTTACAAGGCATTGAAGCCATTCATCGTCAACAACCCAATCCAGCGCCCTAATTTTATTTTAAGCACTGCTTTAAAATGAAATTAAAAATATGAACTCAGCAATAACTCATCATTTTTATGCTGTTTAAAGTCAAAAAGTCTTCATAAAAAAAGATGCGCATAAAACCATGCGCATCTTTTTTGTGTTTTATCTTAACCAGTTGAACTGGCTGAGGTCATCTTAACGACGACTTTGGTTATATAGCGCTTGTGCTGCTGGCAAGTTTTTACGCATTGCTTCAATACGCTGACTGTTCGATGGGTGAGTCGATAAGAAGGACGCACCGCCGCCACCTTCAAGCTTGTTCATTTTTTCCCAAAGGGTAATTGCAGCTTGTGGGTTATAACCTGCACGCGCCATCAGCATTAAACCACCCTGATCGGCACGACTTTCCAAATTACGTGAATATGGCAAGCCAATCCCAATTTGGGTACCCAATTGCGCTGCTGCTGCACCCAATTGACCAACGTTATTGCCTGCCGCACTTAAACCTACGTTCAAGGCAATATTGGTTAAAGCCTGTGCACCAATTTTACTTTTCGCGTGTTCTTCTAAAGCATGCACCATTTCATGCCCCATAATTGCGGCAATTTCAGCATCAGTTAAATTCAGTTTATTCACAATACCAGTGTAGAACACCACTTTACCACCAGGTGCGACAAAAGCATTGACTTGATCAGACTTAAGTACCGCCAATTGCCACTGGAAAGGCTGACCTGTTTGGTTCATTTGATTGGCATGTGGAATCAAACGCTGAAACACAGTATTGATACGTTTATACGTGGTGGAGCTTGTGTCTAACTGATTTTTATTGCGTGCGTCTTGCACCATTTCATTATAGCTTTTGGTTGCAGTTGCATTTAAGGTCGCAGTATCTGCACCCGCCATGTCTGCAACAGTGGTACACCCTGAAACTGTGATTGCGCCTGCGGCACATAAACTTAACATCAGTTTTTTGTTCATTATAATAATCTCCGCCTTGCGAGCTATCTTCATACCAATCAATTATATGAAATCAATTCAAGGCTTTAAATCTATAATCACTTCATAATCATATCATTTATGTAAACAACGCCCAAGCTGTGTACAGATTGTATGTCTAAGCGATCAATCACTACCCTAGTAAAGAAATTGATAACACAACCAAAATACTAAACAGAAAATATTTAAACCCAAGTAAATTTTAGACACCACTTCTACTTTTTCTTCCATTTCTGGATTTTTGCGTTTGTAGAGTAGGTAAGCATTTTGAATCAGAATCAGTGGCACCAAAATACAGGCAAAAATAACGCTCAAACCAATAAACGCCTGATACATAATATTCGGATCATGCTTTTGCGATAAAATCAGCATCATGGCAATGGTCGGTGCGCCGCCCATCGCAAACAATAAAGAATAAAAAATCGTACTGGTAATATTTTTATGCATCCTGCATAACCTTAATTAAATTTAATTTTCTAAAGCCATTGTAACAAGCCACCCTGCTCTGCACAGCGCCAGTCATCTGCAACTTTAGTCTTGAAAAACAACTCACTCAGCATCATCTACAATGATTCCCAAAATGAGTCGCTATTGAAACTGAAACAACAGCAATAAAAAGCCCCATCATTTAGACAGGGCTGAGTACATCATCTGAACTTGAGTGTTATGTCAAAGCACAACAACTTAAGCATCAAATGGATGACGTAATACAATAGTTTCTGCGCGGTCTGGGCCTGTAGAAATAATGTCGATTGGGCATTCAATTAACTGCTCAAGACGTTTGATGTAGTTCACTGCATTTTCAGGCAATTGTTCTACACTGGTCGCGCCCACAGTTGATTCAGACCAACCTGGCATTGTTTCATAAATTGGCTTTAAGTTTTCGTATGCAAGCGCATCAGAAGAACCTACGCAACCTGAATCGGTATTTTCATAACCTACGCAGATTTTGATTTCTTCTAAACCGTCCAATACGTCTAACTTGGTCAAGCAGATACCAGACAGTGAGTTTACATCGACTGAACGACGTAAAATTTCGGCATCAAACCAACCACAACGACGTTGACGACCTGTAGAAGCACCGAACTCGTGACCCACAGTACCTAAGTGTTTACCAATCGCATCACCTACGTCATTTGCTGCGTCATACACCAACTCAGTTGGGAATGGGCCTGCACCTACACGTGTGGTATAAGCTTTGGTAATCCCTAAAACGTAGTCTAAATGTAATGGACCTAAGCCTGAACCAGAGCTTACACCGCCCGCAGTTGTATTCGATGAAGTCACATACGGATAAGTACCGTGGTCAACATCAAGTAATGAACCTTGCGCACCTTCAAACATAATGTTGTCACCGTTTTTACGGTAATTATGAATTTCAGTCGTTACATCAACCACTAATGGTGCAATCACTTCACGCCATTGGTCACATAGCGCTAAAACTTCATCTAACTGAACTGCTTCAACACCGTAGTATTGTGTCAATTGGAAGTTGTGATAGTCCAATAATTCAGTCAATTGAGCGCGTAGTGCTTCACCGCCACGAACCAAGTCAGCAACACGAATCGCACGACGTGCAACCTTGTCTTCATAAGCTGGGCCAATACCACGACCTGTTGTACCAATTTTGGCATTACCACGTTTTTTCTCACGTGCTTGGTCAAGTGCAATGTGGTTCGGCAAAATAAGCGGACAGTTTGGTGAAATACGTAAACGCTCTTTCACTGGCACGCCTTCTTGTTCCAAAATACCCATTTCTTTAATGAGTGCTTCAGGAGAAAGTACTACACCATTACCAATTAAGCACAGTACGTTTTCACGTAAAATACCTGATGGAATGAGGTGTAATACAGTTTTCTTACCACCAACCACGAGAGTATGGCCTGCGTTGTGTCCGCCTTGATAACGAACGACTGCCGCCGCCTGATCTGTGAGCAGGTCGACGATCTTACCTTTACCTTCGTCGCCCCATTGGGTACCAAGTACCACAACATTCTTGCCCATAATAGCCTCATTACATCATGCTGTTAAAATTGAAAACCAAGACCTGTAACATGAAACATGCCTTGGCGATTAAATTTTTTCGACTGTCCACTCACCATTTGCAAGAACCAATTGGTGCGTTGCGTATGGAACCGAGTTTAAATCATCATTACCCAACAATTGAATTACACTAAAGCCTTGCGCACGTGTGTTTTGGATAGCCGCGATTAAATCAGGTTGTGAGCCTTTAGGCGCAACAACAACAGACGATGATTCAAAACGACCTGCACTTAATACAAACAAGTCACAAGAGAAACCTGTTGCAGGGCGCGCACGTCCGAAATGCTGACCAATGCCATCATAACGACCGCCTTGTGCCAATGGTGCAGCACGATTTGGCGCATACACTGCATACATTAAACCTGTGTGATAGTGATAAGAACGCAGCTCAACCACATCAATACCAATATGCAAGTTTGGCCAACGTGCCTGAATTTCAGCTTGTGTTGCTTTCACGGCTTCAAACGCTTGCTTAAATTCGGTATTTTCCAACACATCAGCACTTAAATGAGCCTGCAAAGCAGTTAAATCACTGGCATAGCGACCTAAAGCATAAAAATCTGAACCGAAATTTAAATCTTGGGTAAATTCTGCCAATTCAGGCAATGCTTTACGCTGATATAAATCTGACAATTGACGTTCAGTGGCTTTGCTTAATTCTGCTTGTTTAACCAAGCTACGGAACAAGCCGACATGACCCAAGTCTAAATGCACACCTTCTGCCAAACCTGCTTCTTTTAGCAAGCTGAGCATCAGATCAACCATTTCTACATCGGCATCAATGCTGTCTGAACCAAATAACTCTGCACCCAATTGCAATGGTGCACGTGTGGTATTAAAACCTTGTGGTTTGGTATGTAAAACCGTACCTGCATAGCAGTAACGTGCAATGCCATCTACAGGATGTACATGCGCATCAATACGTGCCACTTGTGGTGTCATATCGGCACGAACACCCAGCAAACGACCTGAAAGTTGGTCGATCACTTTAAATGTGGCAAGGTCTAAATCTTGATTCGATTCTGAAAGAGAAGATAGAGATTCAATGTATTCTATGAATGGCGTGTACACCAACTGATAACCTCGAGATGCGAGGAAATCCAGTGACTTACGACGCAAGCTTTCAATCACTTGCGCTTGTTCTGGTAATACATCAGCTACACCATCAGGTAATAACCATGTCTCTGAAATGGGCATGTTGTAAACCTAAATTCTTGTTTGCGCGGAACGAATCCGCATAAAAAAATCGGGAGCACACCCGATTTCTCCTAGTTTAGCATGATACTTTTGCTCATGCACCTGACTTTTTCTGAAATATGCGGTAAAAAATATGAATACACCACATCTTTCAAAGCCATCATTTAAAAGTCCTGATTTGATTTCACCGCCTTTGCCAATAAACTGACCAACTCAGCATTTTGCATTTCAAGCTGTGCGGTTTTTTGCACGGTTTTATCTAGCGCATCTTGCTGAACCTGCATCTTTTTAGCCAAATCTTGCATAATCTCCAACGTCTTTTTTAGATGCTCTTCTAAATGTAATACTTTTTGCTCGACTTGCTGTTGATGCTGCACGTCGCTGCTGCTGTCTGCCTGATTTTTAAATTGCAACCAAATCAGAAAAATGACAGCAAGTGCCAGCAAAAAAATAAATCCCCACAATAAAATAATCATCATGCCACTACTCTATTCAAATTTTCTATGCAAACTTTGTTATATCAATCAGTGAATTAACTGTGAATACGAATTATAAAATCTTTCATCACTATTACATGCTTTTTACACTTTGTATATGTCTTAAAAAGTAGCCGCTTACACCGCCCGTTGACTAAAAGATTCACACAAATCTAGTAAACGGTTGGCATAACCCCACTCGTTGTCATACCACGCAAAAACTTTGGCTTGATGACCCACGACCATGGTTTGACTTAAATCGACAATTAAAGAATAAGGTGAATGGTTAAAGTCGCTCGATACCAAAGGCTCATCGGTCACTTGCATAATTTCGGCATAATCATGCGCTGCCGAAGCACACAACACCTGATTCAATTTGTGCACCGTAATTGGTGACTGAGAAATAAAAGTTAAATCAATAGCTGCAACATTAATGGTCGGTACACGAATCGAGTAACCATCAATCCGATCTGCCATTTTTGGCATGACTTGTTTTAATGCACCCAAGGCAGATGAAGTTGTAGGAATAATATTTTGCCCTGATGCACGCGCACGACGTAAATCACGGTGTGCTTGATCCAATACAGTTTGATCGGCTGTGACTGCATGAATTTCAGTCATTAATGCGGTATCAATTCCGAAAGCATCATCAATGATTTTAACTAATGGTACTAAAGCCTGCGTGGTACAAGATACGCTGGAAATAATTTGGTCGGTACTTTTGACTTCATGATGATTCACACCATAAACAATCGCAGCATCTACAGTATCGAATGGTGCAGCACCAATAATTACACGTTTGGCGCCCGCAGTAATATGCTGCGTTGCCGCCTCGCGGGAACGGAACAACCCTGTACATTCCAATACCACATCAACATTTAAGGCTTGCCACGGTAATTGCGCAGGTTGAGCCTGATTCAACACCTGAACTTTTAATTGCGCCAAACCTGCAGAAATATTCAAAAAAATCTGTTCATTTTCGAGGCTAATTTCCACCTGTCCTTTAAAACGACCATGGGTACTGTCATATTTAAATAAATGAACCAAGGTTTCTACATCGGCAATGTCATTTATGGCGACGATTTCAAAATGAAAGTCTTTGGGATTTTCAAACCAAGCCCGCAGCACATTGCGCCCGATTCTACCAAAGCCATTGATTGCCACTCGTTGCATGACTGATCCTTTCATAATGAAATCAAAATTTAAGCACAGACTATGTTAATAGATTTTGAGGCCTTACTGAAAAAAATCAGATCAATTCTGGGATTTTTCACTTAATTTGCTGATTAATTCGGCAAACTCAAAATACCCATCTAACAATTTCAGCTTGTGGTTGATTAGTTTGACACTCTCGCCTACGCACAAACATTCAACAACAGCTCATCATGCCCCACTTTCGTCAGCAATTTTCCATCATCCTCTATTCAAAAGATTTATTCTGCGCACAGCAACAGAGATTGATTCAGAATTGTCATCTATTCACACTAAAATGATTGGTGATAATGGCTTTTTCCGTTATAATTTGGCGTTTTTAAAATTTTAAGCCTGCATGACAGCAAAAGAATTATTTTTGTCAGACTGTCTTGCGTTTAGCCCAATCGGAAATTATGGAGTGACTTGGTTGTGAGTACTCGTTTTATGACATCAGCTGAAATTCGTGAAGCATTTTTGCGTTACTTTGAATCGCAAGGGCATACACGTGTCGCATCGAGTTCTCTAGTACCCGCCAATGACCCAACCCTGTTATTTACCAATGCAGGTATGAACCAGTTTAAAGACTGTTTCCTTGGGTTAGAAAAACGTGATTATGTACGTGCTGTATCGTCACAAAAATGTGTGCGTGCAGGCGGTAAACATAACGATTTAGACAATGTGGGTTATACCGCACGTCACCATACTTTCTTTGAAATGTTAGGTAACTTCTCGTTTGGTGATTATTTCAAACGTGATGCAATTAAATTTGCTTGGGAATTTTTAACCAGTGAACAATGGTTAGCGCTACCAAAAGACCGTTTATATGCCACGGTTTACCACACCGATGATGAAGCATTTGACATCTGGAACAAAGAAATTGGTTTAGATGCTTCTCGTATTATCCGTATTGGCGATAACAAAGGCGGCCAATATGCTTCAGACAACTTCTGGGCAATGGGTGATACAGGTCCTTGCGGTCCGTGTTCTGAAATTTTCTATGATCATGGCGATCATATCTGGGGTGGCTTACCAGGCACACCTGAAGAAGATGGCGACCGTTTCATTGAAATTTGGAACAACGTATTCATGCAGTTTAACCGTACTGCAGATGGCGTATTGCACCCACTTCCAGCACCGTCTGTAGATACAGGTATGGGCTTGGAGCGTATTTCTGCAGTATTGCAACATGTGAATTCAAACTACGAAATTGACCTGTTCCAGCACTTACTCAAAAATGCAGCACAGATTATTGGTTTAGACACGACTGCTCTTGAAGTAACTGCACAGCAAACTGGCAAGCCTGTAGACTACCCTGCTTCACTCAAAGTAGTTGCTGACCACGCTCGTTCTTGCTGCTTCCTAATTGCCGATGGCGTGAATCCATCGAATGAAGGTCGTGGTTATGTCTTGCGTCGTATTATTCGTCGTGCAGTACGTCACGGCAACAAGCTTGGCGCAACAGGTTCATTCTTCCACAAAATGCTTCAGCCTTTAATTGAAGTAATGGGTCAAGCTTATCCTGAACTTGCAGCAAATCAAGCGCGTATTGAAGCGCAACTTCTAAAAGAAGAAGAACAATTTGCCAAAACGCTTGAGCAAGGTTTGAAATTGCTTGAAGGTGAATTGGCACAGCTTAAAGGCTCGGTCATTCCTGGTGAAGTGGTATTTAAACTATATGACACTTACGGCTTCCCAACAGATTTAACGGCAGATATTGCACGTGAACGCGACTTGACCATTGACGAAGCAGGCTTTGAAGTTGAAATGGCAGCGCAACGTCAACGTGCACGCGATGCAGGTAAATTTGCAGTTGACTACAACTCAATTGTAAAAGTTGAAGGTGAAACTCAATTTGATGGCTATGACGCAACGACTGGTCAGGGTCAAATTGTGGCTATTTATAAAGATGGCGAACAAGTCGATGAAGTAGTTGAAGGCGATGAAGCTTTAATCGTACTCAATCAAACCCCGTTCTATGCAGAAAGCGGTGGTCAGATTGGTGATACAGGTCTATTCAAAAACGAAACAGGTATTTTTGAAGTTCAAGACACCAAAAAATCTGGCGGTGCTTTTGTTCATCAAGGTATTGTTACCATGGGCAGTTTAAAAGCTGCGCAAGCGGTGGAAGCGATTGTAAAAGCAGACATCCGCGAAGCTACTGCACGCAACCACTCTGCAACACACTTATTGCACGCTGCCCTACGTCAAGTTTTAGGTGCACACGTACAGCAAAAAGGTTCGTTGGTTGCTTCTGATATTTTACGTTTTGACTTTGCCAATGACCAACCTGTGTCATTTGAACAATTGCAAGAAATTGAGCGTTTGGTAAATGCAGAAGTCATTGCCAATACCGCAGTTTCTACTGAATTACTGGATATTGAAGCAGCCAAAGCCAAAGGCGCAATGATGCTATTTGGTGAAAAGTATGGCGATGAAGTTCGCGTACTTTCTATGGGTTCAATCATTGAAGATAAAAACTTCTCCATTGAACTTTGTGGCGGTATTCACGTGAAACGTACAGGTGATATTGGTCTGTTCAAAATCATCTCTGAAGGTGGTGTTGCAGCTGGTGTACGTCGTATTGAAGCAATTACAGGCAGCAAAGCCGTTGAAGCCGTTCAAAAAACTGAACGCGATATCAACAGCATCAATGCTTTGTTGAAAGCACAAAAAGACCAAACTTTAGAAAAAGTGAATACATTGGTCGATACAGCATCTAGCCTTCAAAAGCAGATTGAACAGCTCAATCAAAAATTAGCGCACTTCCAAGCAGCTGAACTTTTAAGTCAAGTACAAGAACTTGCTGGACGTACCACGCTCATTACCACTGTACAAAATATGGATGCAAAATCACTGCGTAATTTGCACGACGGTGTAAAATCCAAACTCGACCAAGCAGTGATTGTACTTGCAGGTGTAGAAGGCGATAAAGTCAGCTTAATCGCTTCTGTTGCACCAGACTTTACTGCTACGATTAAAGCAGGAGACATCATCAAACACTTGGCTACAGAACTAGGTGGTAAAGGTGGTGGTAAACCTGATTTGGCACAAGGTGGCGCGCCACTTAACGAGAACTTTGCAACGGTGATGGCAGGTTTAACTGCTTGGCTTGCGGCAAAATAATCTCACTTTTTGTGTAACTGACCCTGAGCAGGTAAATTCGGGGTCATGGCTTATATGGAACAACTATGGCACTAATCGTTCAAAAATATGGCGGTACCTCAATGGGTACTCCCGAGCGCATTTTAAATGTTGCTCGTCGTGTGAAGCGCTGGCATGATCATGGCCACAAAGTAGTGGTTGTCGTTTCTGCCATGAGTGGCGAAACCAATCGCCTACTCGCTCTCGCGAAAGCCATTACCGAAACCCCTGATCCGCGTGAATTAGACCAAATGGTGTCTACAGGCGAACAGGTGACGATTTCGATGTTAGCGATGGCGCTGAATTCTATTGGCGTTGCAGCAAAATCACTAACTGGTCGCCAAGTTGGTATTCAAACTGACAGCGCATTTACCAAAGCACGTATTGAAGCGATTAATACTGACGTGTTAACTGAAAACCTAGACGCAGGCCGTGTGATTGTGGTTGCTGGTTTCCAAGGGTTTGATGCTGAAGGTAACACCACGACTTTAGGTCGTGGCGGTTCTGATACTTCTGGCGTTGCACTTGCTGCTGCATTGAAAGCCGATGAATGTCAAATTTACACTGACGTAGATGGCGTTTACACCACAGACCCACGCGTTGCACCAAAAGCCAAAAAAGTAGATCGTATTTCTTTTGAAGAAATGCTAGAAATGGCTTCTTTAGGTTCTAAAGTATTGCAAATTCGTGCGGTTGAATTTGCAGGTAAATACCAAGTACCTTTACGTGTATTATCAAGTTTTGATAATGACAATGATGGCGCATTCGACGAAGATTTTAAACAAAATGTCGGCACACTCATTACTACTGAATTGGAAGACAACATGGAACAACCTATCATCTCAGGTATCGCGTTTAACCGTGACGAAGCAAAATTAACTATTTTAGGTGTGCCTGATGAGCCAGGTATTGCATCTAAAATCTTGTCACCTATTGGCGCTGCCAATGTTGAAGTTGACATGATCATCCAAAACGTAGAAGAAGATGGTACTACCGACTTTACTTTTACTGTAAACCGTGGCGAACTTGCCAAAGCAAAATCAATTCTTGAAGCAACTGCCAAAGAAATTGGTGCACGTGAAGTCGCTACACGTGGTGACATCGTGAAAGTATCTATCGTAGGTGTAGGTATGCGTTCACACGCAGGTGTTGCAAGCAAAATGTTTACTGCCCTTGCAGATGAAGGCATTAACATTCTCATGATTTCTACTTCTGAAATTAAAATTTCAGTCATTATTGAAGAAAACTATTTAGAGCTTGCAGTACGTACTTTACACACTGTATTTGGTCTAGATCGTGAAAGCGGTGAGTCTAGCGCACGCGCTTAATACGCCCCTGTCAGAAAATGTAATTGTCTGACAAATTTTGCGAAAAAGTACAAAAAAATAGAGCCACTATAGTTTTTTTTATAGTGGCTCTGTTATATTGAGCAATATGCTTTCATAAATTTTGGCAGCGCTGTATCTTATAAAATAAATAATGATACGTTCCGTTAAAATTTACTGGTTTTTATTTGGTTGTGACTTTTAAATTGCTTTAAAAATCAATGCAGGTTTAGCATTTTGCAAGGAGATAAACATGCTGATTCTGACCCGACGTGTCGGAGAAACATTAATGATTGGGGACCAAGTCAGCGTGACTGTGCTTGGTGTCAAAGGTAACCAAGTTCGTATTGGTGTAAATGCCCCGAAAGAAGTATCGGTTCATCGTGAAGAAATCTATCAACGTATTCAACACGAGCGTGCCATGCATGAGCATTTGCAACATTTAGATCAAGATTATCAACCTTCATTTGAAGAAGATAACTACTCGCAAAATGACTTTAATCGTTAAACGATTAAGGTAATTGAATATAAAGCGGCTCATTTGCCGCTTTAAATTTTTCTGCTGAATGCTTTTTAAAAACTCGCATCATTTCAGAGTTGCTCGCTGATTCGAAGCATGTAAAGACTATTTTACAGGCAACTCAGCACAAGTTTTGCATGAAAATTACTGTGAGTTTTCCATTAATTCTAAAGCTTTACGCACAGGTGCAAAACTACGTCGATGTGCCGCAATCACGCCATGCTGTGCAATGGCTTCAAAATGTGCTTTGGTTGGATAACCTTTATGTTTGGCAAAACCAAATTGTGGAAATGCTTGATCAAGCAATACCATTTCACGGTCACGCGCCACTTTAGCTAAAATACTGGCTGCCGAAATCTCTGCATGTAATGCATCTCCCCCAACAACTGCGTCACATGACATCGCTAAACCTTGTGGAATTTTATTGCCATCGACTAAGACATGTTCAGGTTGAATAGACAAGGCTTCCACCGCACGGCGCATCGCCAATAAAGATGCTTGCAAAATATTCAGCTCATCAATTTCGGCTGCAGAGGCTTCTGCAATTGCCCAAGCCAAAGCCTTTTCCTGAATTTCAACAAACAACTTTTCACGTTTTTTTTCAGTCAGCTTTTTAGAGTCATTCAAACCTTCAATCGGGTTATTCGGATCTAAAATAACTGCCGCAGCGACAACAGAACCCACTAAAGGCCCACGTCCTGCTTCATCTACACCTGCAATTTTCATCATCTTTTTCCAGAAAAATAGGCTGAAATCTTCAGCCTATCTTACGATGCGAATCAACACGCACCATCTTTAATTTTACAGAATCAGTAAACTTATCTTACTGCTTCTGCCACACATGCATTAATGGTTCTTGATACTGCATTGCTCACAATCGTTGCACGTGCAGCAGGGTCAATTGCTGCAGTGGCTAAATCTACTGCAGTCACGTTTTGTGGTGCTTTTTCACTGACACAACCACAAATTTCCGCTTGAACATTTTGCTTTTGCGTTGGTGTCATAACACGTGTCGCAGTGTGCCATGCAGGAATGTTATTTAATTCAGTCACGCACTTGGCATTAATTGCAATTTTAATAGCCGCCATACCCAATTGTTGAGTTGCTGTCGGTGCAGTTGTCGTTCCTGTAGTAGTACCTGTAGTTGTGGTACATGCAGATAAAACCAAAGCGATAGGTGCCAATACAGCGAGTAGTTTTTTCATGGATATTTCCTGTATTTAATATTCAAGTCATTTGGGTGAAACAATGCCGCTATTGTGCCTAAACCTGTTTGGCGAAGGAATAGCTTTTTGCAATTTCTACATTCAAGTGCTTAGGCTAGAGGCTGTTGATAATTCTTCTATGTTTGCGACATGAGAGATATATCTCGCAACGTTTTTTAGCCGATATAAAGCATGAGGCAGGAAATTAGTCATTCTAAATGACTGACTCATAACGCAATAGCAGCAAAAAATATGCTCGTTCCCTCAAGAACGCTATTTTTTTGCAGCGTCGCAGATTTTCAACACTCCGTTGCAGGTGGATACTTTTTTCGCTACATGCTGTTGTTTAGCATGCAAGCACACTATTCGCCTGAAATACAACATGAACAGTTCCACTTCATATTACACCCGTACCGCACAAGTTTTACATTGGCTCATGGCGATTATTTTTATTGCCGCATGGGCAATCGGTTTTTTTAGTGGCAACTTTTTAAGCTATGAAGCCGATGGCAGCTTCAAAGGTGATGTGATTACCCTGCATAAAAATGTCGCCACACCAATTATATTTTTATTGGTAATTCGTTTATTTTGGCGTTATACCCACCCTGCACCGCAACTGCCTAACAGCATGTCACCGTTGATGAAAACATTAGCGCATTTAGGGCATCTAGGGCTGTATTTTATGCTGATTGAGATTCCAATTACGGGCTGTTTGTTTAGCTGGAGTGCGCGTAAACCTGTGCCTGTGCTGTATTTATTTGAAATTCCAGCATTGGTGGATAAAAATCCTGAACTATTAGCGATTGTAAAACCTGTACATACTTATTTGTCTTGGTTTGCAGCGGCAATGGTGGTTGAGCATGTGCTTGCAGCACTTAAACATCACTTTATAGATAAAGACGATGTATTGCGTAGTATGACGCAGCAAGGTAAATAATTTGTTTAAAACTTGAATTGAACGCGATTCAAAACACTCGCCCACAAAAAAGCAGCTTAATTAAAGCTGCTTTTTTGTAGTCTAAGCTATCTAAATTCAGTTTAACTCACACCAATGCTTGAATTTGCTCAATCCATTTTTGCTTTTCTTCAGCCGAAATAAATGAAGCTTCAAAAGAATTAACCGCCAATTGTTTTAATTCAGCATTGCTTAAATCTAAAGCTTGGCTAATAGCAACAAAGTTATCATTCATATAACCACCAAAATAAGATGGATCATCTGAATTAACTGTCACTTTAACACCCTGCTGCAATAAACGGCGGATGTTGTGCTGTGCCATATCATCCACTACGCATAGCTTTAAATTACTCAATGGACAGACCGTGAGCGGCATTTTCTCTGCAATTAGACGTTGCATTAATACAGGATCTTCTTCAGAACGCACACCATGATCAATACGGTTTACTTTCAGTAAATCTAATGCTTCCCAAACATATTCGGCTGGCCCTTCTTCGCCTGCATGTGCCACGACTAAAAAGCCTGCTTCACGTGCTTTGGCAAAGACACGTTCAAACTTTGAAGGTGGATGTCCAACTTCGCTTGAGTCCAAACCCACTGCGATAATTTGATCTTTATAAGGCAAAGCCTGTTCAAGTGTGGCAAATGCTGCATCTTCGCTTAAATGACGCAAGAAACACATAATTAAATTTGAACTGATGCCTAATTTTGTTTGCGCATCATCACAAGCACGTTGTAAGCCATTAATCACGGTTGCAAATGCCACACCACGCTCGGTATGGGTTTGCGGATCAAAAAACATTTCGGTATGTACCACACGGTCTTCAACACATTTTTCAAAATATGCCCAAGCCAAATCGTAAAAATCTTGCTCATGCACCAACACTTGTGCGCCTGCATAATAAATATCTAAAAAAGACTGCAAGTTATGAAAGTTATAGGCTTGTTTGACTTCTTCTACGGACTGATAAGGGATGTCTATTTGGTTGCGCTGCGCAATGGCAAACATCAATTCAGGTTCAAAAGTACCTTCAATATGCACATGCAATTCTGCTTTAGGTAATGCACAGATTAGCTCAAGTTGATTCATGTTCTGTCCTTTTTGCTATTTTATGGGAGAATTTTAAAAAATTGATCAAAATAAAAAAGGGTGCAAACTGAGTTTACACCCCTTTTCAGTTTAAGAATATTAACCGCCAAACATGGCAAATTTTAATGCCCAAAGTGCAGCAATAATCCACACCATATAAGGTACAGACTTGGCTTTGCCAGTGAGTAGTTTAATCAGCGCATAGCTAATAAAGCCCATAGCGATGCCATCGGCAATAGAATAAGTAAATGGCATGAACACGACTGTTAAGAATGCAGGCACGGCTTCGGTGATGTCATCCCAATCAATATGCACAATGCCTTGAATCATCAACACACCCACAAATAACAAGGCAGGTGCAGTCGCAAAACCTGGTACCGATTGCGCAAGTGGTGCCAAGAACAAACAGGCAATAAACAACAAGCCAACAATCACTGCGGTTAAGCCTGTACGACCACCCGCTGCAACACCTGCAGATGATTCAATATACGGCGTTGTTGAAGATGTACCCAATGCCGCACCTGCAACAATTGCAGAAGAATCGGCAAAAAGTGCTTTTTTCAAACGGGGTAATTTACCATCTTGCAACAAGCCTGCACGGTGTGAAACACCCACTAAAGTACCTGTAGAGTCGAATAAATCGACTAAGAAAAATACGAAAATTACGCCAATTAAACTTGCTGTAAATAGACCTTCAAAGTCCATTTGCATAAAAGTAGGTGCAATAGATGGAATTTCACCAACCACACCTTTAAATTCGCTTAAACCTAAAGCTGTTGAAATCGCAGTCAGCACCAAAATACTGATGATAATTGCACCACGTACTTTAAAGTGATGCATTACTACAACCATTAAAAAGCCAAGTAGCGCTAACAGTACTGATGGTTGTTTTAAGTCACCCAAGCCCACCAAAGTCGCAGGATTATCAACAATAACACCAGCATTTTTAAGCGCGATTAAAGCTAGGAATAAACCAATACCACCGCCAATGGCTAGTTTTAATGACATGGGAATGGCATTAACAATGGCTTCACGGATTTTAAACATGCTAATGGCAATGAAAATAATCCCTGATACAAAAACTGCAGCCAAAGCCGTTTGCCAAGGCACACCCATGCCTAAACAAACCGAGTAAGTGAAATAGGCGTTTAGCCCCATGCCTGGTGCGAGTGCGATTGGGTAATTGGCAACAATTCCCATCACCAAGCAGCCAATAGCTGCGGCTAAACAGGTGGCGACAAAGACAGCTCCATGATCCATTCCTGTTTCAGATAAAATCATCGGATTGACAATAATGATGTAACACATGGTTAAGAATGTGGTTACACCCGCCAAAATCTCGGTACGGAATGTGGTCTTGTTTTCGCTTAATTTGAATAAGCGCTCAAGCATTCCCGCTGAGGATGGATTAGGAGTCGTCATGACCTAGCCCCTGTAAATAAACTGAATTTGCAGCATGACGCAATTTTAAGTCAGCACTTAAAAGCCTGTGTCAGTTGCGGCAATGGATTTGCCCAATGAGCATGTAAAATTACATGAAAAAGATAAACTTAATTCACAATCAAGCATTTGATTTTATCAAAATCAAAAATTCGGAATGCTAAATAAAAAAGCCGCATAAATTTTATGCAGCTTTGTTCATCCTTTTTTTACTTCAGTCACTCTCAAAAGTAATGCCTTTGAGTTGTGATGAAGCAGTTTCAATTGGCAAATTATACCATAGGGATTTTTTAAAAATTCTAGTTTTTTGAATTAAAGATAAAATTTTACGATAAAGTGAAGCACACAAAAGTGTGATGAATAAAGCAATTACCACACATTATGTTAGAAATTTCTACGCTTATTCTGTGACTTGCAAAATCTGTGGTGTAGCCGATTCTGTTTTTTCTAGCGATAAATTTGCAGATTCAGTCAAAACTTGGTTCAGTTCTGCCTGCTTTCGCGTTTCCTCTTCCAAGTAAACGAGATAACCTAATAAAACGACCAACACCACCAAAACTGGCACAAGAATGTGTTTCATGTCATTTACTTTTATTGAACAATTTTCATACATATTAGCAAAAATTATGCGCGGTGTAACTCTTAATACGCCCCAGTCAAAATTTGTGCTTCAGCGATCAAACTCAATCTATTACATTAAGCCATTGTATGAATGGTATTTTTAAAACGTTTCCAAGATACATAGAAAAATGTTGTTGCAATTGCGATTAACCATAGAAAGGAAGGCCAGACCACATCCAATCCTGCATTTCGGTATAAAATTGCTTGCGCCAATGTTACAAAATGCATTGTCGTTGCAATCAACATGATATTTTGAATAATTTCTGGCATGCTTTCTCGTGGTGTACTTGCCCCAGACAACATTTGCAAGGGAATCAGAATAAACATCATCAGCAAACCGAATTGCGGCATCGATTTAGACACGGTTGCCATATATATACCCATTGAGGTTGTTGCAAATAAGGTCAGCAAGGCTCCAAAGAAAAATAACAGCAAACTTCCTTCTATGGGTAGCTGTAATGCCCCCTGCACCACTACTTTTAAGCCTAAAAAAGCTGCTAAAAGCACCACAAGGCTCATCGATAAAACCTTTGCCAGCATAATTTCAAAAACCGTGACTAGCATAACCGTTAAATACTTAATGGTGCCATGTTCTCGCTCACGAATCAGTGCACAGATGAAATGTGGAAAGAGGCTTCAAAGCTCTAGTGCAAAATAAAAACCAATTAGTGCAAAATAAGCCGAAAACTTACATGTGTACACCACTGTGTACATATTTTTAAACTATAAGCGAATTTATGTATCTTTAAGAAAAGCAATAAAAAAGCCCTAAATCGTTATAATTCAGAGCTTTATTACTTATATGAAGTTATGTAACAACATATAATTTTAATGTATTGGTAGGCATATCCAGACTCGAACTGGAGACCTCTACGATGTCAATATTATGGCGAAGCATTTCTAATATTATGATTTCAAAATAAAAACATAATTTTTTTGATACCAAAAAACATGCTAAAAGTACGAAACTAGGACTAATAAAATCAGATAGTTATTGACCTATTCCCCGAAAGGTTTTTGGATGTCACGATCAACTTCCGTGCAACTTAAAAACGATTAATTTCGACCATAATATGGGTTTCTATTTCGCCTGGTTCAAACTTTTCACCGCCTCAAACGACGTATTAAAACCCACGGACTTATCGATTTTATGTGTCACTGAATCCACGATCCAATCCCCATCAATACCATCCCGGATTTCACTAATGGTCACTGGTGACTCGGCAGATATGTACGGATCACCTGGCAAAGTAATCGACAGTTTATCTTCATCCCTTTTGGATTTATCCAGTGCAGCTTGAGCAGCTGCTTTTGCACTGGCTGCATCAGCATAGGCATGACGTAAACGGCGCACCGGTTCGCCATCACCGAGTTTCACTTCATGCTTTTTCGCTTTGGCTTTCTCATGCCAGTAAGCAATGACTGTGCCTGTACTATCCCGTGAACTTCGTACCATGCTCCATTTCGACAACTGACAGCGTGTGAATGCCAGTGTTTCCATCTGGATTTCACCACGTTTCACAAACAGCAGTTTGGCACCGGCGGGCTTACAGATCGCATCGTAACGTTTGGCCAGACGGAACAGGAAAGACAGATCAGATTCATCCGACTGCGAAGTTTGCGGCAATTTCACCGCTTTCAATGAATCACTGACCATAAAATCTAGGTTGTGTTCTTTTGCAATCTTGCGTACAGCGGCTTCAATCGTTGTATCTTTTGCCCAAGTGCGACTCTTTTGTGTCTGCATGGATACCTGACCGTTTTTAGAAGATGTCTGAGCAGCTGCCCGGGCACGAATCACCATCTTTTCCGGTGGACCATCCAGCTCAATCTCATCAACAACATACTTTCCCATAGACACAAACGCATCATCATAGCCCATGAGTATTTCCATCTCTGCACCACGGGGCGGTATAGCAATCGGTGTGACTGGATCATCAATCAGACTAATCTCACAGGTATCAGATTCAATACCGGTCTGATCTGTCACTGAAATGTATTCAAACAGTTCTTCAATCACACTGCTGATGTCCGATCCATTTGCTACGACTCTAAAACAAGGCTTTAATCCCATAGTTTCACCTTGTTAGTTGTGACGACTGATGTGCTGTTCTCATCTGGCAATGTAATCATGATGCCCTGTGGCAACACTGCTGGTTGTTCTGCTAATGAGTAATTCGCATCCAGTATTTTTTCGACTACCAGGTTTCCAGTATGTCCATAATACTGATAGGCAATATAATCAACGGTATCGCCTTCTTTGGTGATGTAGCTTGCTGCCATTACAGTGAGTACCCCGTCGCATTCATGATGCCTTGCACCAGACCCAAATTCCCTGACTTCTCGCCATATTTGCGTAACGTGATGGTGAACTCCTGGCGGCGCGGAACACCGAGCGCGGCGAACTTGGATTGTCCCTCATCGATCTGGGTAATCACCCAGTAATCCAGAATCTTTCCGGTTCCAGAAATCAACAATCGCGGCTGACCCTTGCTGGCCATTTCACGCAAGGCATTCAGCTGTCCGGTTCCACCTTTGTACTCTGGAAATATCACTCCAGTTAAGGTTTGCGTATCTTGCCCAGGTCCCAAAAACTGAAGGTTATCCCAACCGCCAAACACTGGCTGTTCACCCCACTGGTACTGTGTGCTGCGGTTAAGCTCCTGATATGCTGCGGTATAAATAGCAAACTTGAAATAACCAAGACGCATCATGGTTAAAAATGAGCCGTAAATTTGACCTTTCATTATTGAGCATACCCCCAATCAACCATTGAACTACGTTGTTGCACCCCTTGCGCCTGCTTTTGCTTGCGCATGACAGCATCGGCAATTTGATCCGGGCTTTGCCCAGGTGCGGCATTAATTGTGAATGATGGTGCAAATGAATTGCTTTGATTGCCCATAAAGGATTGCGCACCACGAACCTGTGGTGGTTTTTGTACTGGGCGTGCCACCGCTGCCGGCGGTGCTGATGATCCACCACCCACAAGGTTTTTAACCGCCGAAACTGCGCCACCGACCATCTGACCTACGCGTGAATTGGCAACGGTCTGCACCACGCCAATTACCTTACCGGCATTATTCATGATCCAAGTAAACAGATTGACCACACCGCGCAACGGCGTAAGCACTAGATTAATCGCACGCCCGACAAATTCACCAAAGGCCACACCTGCATTAGTGGCCCCCTCAATTTGTTCTTTACTGGCGTTCACCGGTGCCAATAGTTGGGTAAACCAGGTGAATACTGTAGATACAGCCGAGCTGACCAAATCCCATGCCTTACCCAGCAAAGGGACAGTCGCAACCAGGCCGACCACCGCCTGTTTAAACGGCGCAATGCCTTGCTGTAGTCCCGTCCAGAATCCAGAAAAGAACGCCTTGATGTGGTCCCAGTATTTGTAAATCATCAGACCCGCAGCGACGGCGGCAGCGGCTGCAATCCCCCACGGGGTTCGCATCAACGCAAATCCAACCTGCTTGATAATCGGAATAAATTTAGCAAAGGAAACTTTCGACAACATCATGCTTGTTTGTAATCGAGTAAATGTACCCACTACACCCAAAATTGGAGACTTCACAGCAACCATCGCTAGGCGTGCTACTAAGAAAGCCACTTTAAAAGCAGTCAACCCTGCCACTGTTAAGGCAATACCTCCAACTAAACGCGGATTCGCTGAAATAAACGTAGCAAACCCATCAATCACTGGTGTAATTGCGTTTGCAAGCTTGTTCACAACAGGCTCAAGTGAATCACCAATTATAATTTTCAGCCGACCAAAGGCAGCAACCATACTGCTCAGACCTGCTTTGGTTGTACCCCCCATTTTGGCAAAGTCATCATCAATAACATCACCACCCGCACTTAATGCCGAATTTTTAACGCGCTCATATTCTTCCCAGTTTTGAATCATCGGACGGACAAAGTTTTGTACCTGCATGTCGCCAAACAACTCACCAAGTAACTTCTGATCCCCGCCATTTGTCATCTTCATAACATCACGCATCGCCACTTCAAACGGGTTTTCCCCCTTGCGCTGCGCTTCGGTAATGTTTGCATATAAGTCAACGCCAAACTTATTGGCTTTTTTCAGCGTATCTGGTGATAAAATCTTTGCCATGAAGTTTTTCATGTTGTTTGCCGCTTCAGATTCATCACCTGCACCTTTACGAGCAATTTGCAATGCTGCACCCATGGTAGCGGCTGCTTCACTGCCTTCCATTTTTAGAGCTTTAAACGATGCGCCAAGAGTTGGTAGATATTGAGCCATCGCCTTAAACTCAAAGTTACCCTCTTTACCAGCCTGCACCAAAATACCTAAGTTATCCTTCATTGCACTTGGTGCAACTCCAAGTGTGTCGTTCAAAGTGAAGGCTGCTTTTGACACATCCTCAATTGCTGCACCTGCTGCAACAGCAGCCATACCGACAGGACGAAGCATTTTAGTTGCCACATCCTCATTCATACCTGCAGCAATCAAAAAACCTTGTGAAGTCTGAACATCCTGGACGGTTGCACCCAAAAACTTAGATGTTTCCATGATTTCATTCTTCATGGCTTTGATTTGCTCATTTGTCATATTGGCAGTGTTGCCAATCATCTGCATGTTGTAATTAAATTCTGATGATGCAGATACGGTGGTATAAAGTGATGCACCAACCGCCACAGCTTGTGCCACTGTAGAGCCAATTTGACCTTTTAATTCTTGTGCTTTTTCTTGGTTCTTAAGTCGCGCATGTTCAATTTTATTAAGTTTTTCTTGTGCGCGCGTTAAACGATTCAATTCATCAGTAACACTAGAGTACCGTGCACGCAAATTATCCACATCCTTGCCCATGGCGCCGAATGTTTTAATTGCATTACCCAACTGGCGTTGATTATTTTTGACTTTGGTAATTTCACTGCCGATTTTTGACAGCTGGCTGGTGGTTGAGCCGACGGCAGAGCGCAATGTGCCCGATACTGCACCACCAATTTCAATCACCGCATTTAAACGCTTGTTTGCCATTTCAATCACACGAGTTTAATTCATGTAATTATTCTGCTGAGCGCGGCACTATTTATCATTATTCAGTTTTTCAAAGTAGAAAAGCAGCCATTACGGCTGCCATCTTATTCTTTGGGCAAATCCTCGCACCACCACAGCAACTGCGAAATTTTTAAAACTTTAATTTCTGACAGAGGCCATGATGTGTATGAAGCCAAACCCAGCACAAAAGCACGGATGTCTTTTGTACTTATGATGTAAAAAGTTTGAATGCTTCCTGCATGCGGCTGTAGTTTTTCAACGTCATACCTTTAATATGCTCTGGTGCTACGTCACACAGGTTTGCCAGCAGGTTGATTTCCTGCTGAGCCGCACCTTGCCCTTTGCTCTGCAATTCTGCTGCCAGTATGTCTTGAACAGTCGGTTCACGCATGGTTAAAACCGAAACCTTGGCACCGTCAATATCCACTGCTTTGCCGAGGGTAACTTGATAATCACCTTCAGCCGTTTCTGTAATGTATTCTGGTAGTTGTTGCGTCATTTTTTACATTCCCAATGCTGAACGGATATCTGAAAGAACGTCTTTACCATTGATGATCGAAACCATGTTGATCACGTCGATTTCATGGACCACAGCACCATTGATGGTCTTTTTGTAATAGGTTAAAGACAGGTCATATTTGTCTTTTGGCACTTCACCAGCTTTTGCGCCACCCTGGGCAATCTTGATGATTTTGCCAGTCAGGTTATGCACGATGCTGCCCACCGTACCATCAAAATCTTCCATGGCTTCACGCACAGTAAACTTCACCTGCGCACCTTCACGCACGCTGAATAAAGACATCACATCTTTACTGGCTGAGCTTAACGTAAAGTCGGCAACCAGCTTTTCCAAACCGGTGGTCAGGTCAATCGGTGCATCCATACCGCCAGCACGGTATTCTTCAGTCTGCAGGCTGAGTTCTGGAAAATTGAATTCATCAGTTTGCCCGGCATAACCACGACCATCTACAAACAGGTTGAAATTCTTGCGAATATTCTTTGCTACGCTCATGCTTTATGCCCTCTTACGCAAAAATATCTTTGATGTAGTCATCCACCAAATGCGAGCGGAAAATAATATGCTCGGCTGGATAAACTGGCGTGAAGTCAAAGTCAAAATAGACTTTACCTGATTTAATGACCAATGCTGAATTCAGTTGTGGATCTGCCCAACATTGACCACCCAAGATGGCCCCGATGTTTTTCAGATAGCGCAGGTATTCATTGACACCTTCCACGACATCATTCACATAGTTTTTGGTGATGCCACGATCCACCGCCCATAAATGCGCTGCTTTTAATGATTCGTCGATCATGTCAGCGGTACGTACCACACACAGGAATTGCCATTTCGGATCACTGGACAATGTCCGGTTACCCCATAAACGATAGCCGTTTTGACGGATGATGGTGGTGACATTTTTTTCATTCAGCAAATTGGCGCGACAGTTCGCATCACCCATCTGGAAATCAATCGCACGTGCTGTACCGACAATACCATTAATCTCCTGATTCGATGGAGACCACCACCAGCCACGATCATTGTCTGACTTGGCAATCAGACCGGCAACATGAGCACTGGCCCAAGAGGTCGCAATCGCGCCTGTAACATCAATTTTCATGGCTTTTGGATCAACCAGGAACACACGTTTGGAACCGAAATCACCAGAATACGCGATTGCATCGGCATCATTGGTATTCGGGCCATCGGCAATAATTACAGATTTTAAACGTTCAGCAATGCCAATCATTTCCGCCACTACGGCGTTACCCACGGTGCCGACGGTGACGCTGAATGTCGCACCGGTTCCTGCACCCGCTCCGGCTGGAAGTGCCAAGGTCGGTGCAACGGTATAACCACTACCCGGATTCACAATTGATGTGCTGGTGACGATGCCACCCACGACGGTTGCCGTGATCACAGCACCCGTTCCGGCACCGGTCACGGTCAGGTTATAAGTGCCATCGGTATAACCCGTACCACCAGCAGTCACGCCAGCAGTCAACACGCCACCTGAAGTACGGGTTTGGGTAAAGCCTGGTGCAAGCAGAATTTTTGGTACAAAACCGAGCATGTTTTCTGCTGCAAGGAATGCATGTGCGCCTTCATACTGGCCTGTCACCGCATCTACACCACCCAAGATATTGGCCAGTGTTTCGGTATCTGTCAGACCTTGCTCGACACGGATCACCACCACCACGGCGCCGATCTGGTCAAAGATTGAATCAATCGCGTCTGGTAATGTACCGGTTGTACCGAGTTTGGCGGCTTCAAGTCGTGATCCGGCAATGAGTACCGGCGTGTTTAAAGGGAATGTAGTTTCGTCTGCGAGTGGTGCTGTACCAATCAAACCGATGGTTGAGCTGCGTACTGTCGTGATCGGGCGTAAGCCATCATCGACAGTGACGTTCTCAATACCGTGAAGGAATTTGTCTGCCATGTGTGAATCCACAATCTTGCTCTGATTTTGGATTCATTTTTGAGGATTTATGACGGTTTTTCATTATTCAGTTTTTCATGCTGAATGGTGTATAAATCAGAATTTACTCGTGAAACTCTGAGGGTAAATGCTTGCGCTTCACTTCCGACAAATAAGATTGGTAACAGTGATTTTTTTGAAAGAAAAATACTAAAAAGAATAGATCAATATATTTTCTTGCATGCTTCCAGAAGCGGTTTTTGTGCTGTCGTCGATGTGCACGGCTGGATAATGTTTCATCCGCCATGCCGTTACAAAAAGCATTCAGTAATTGATCAATAGCAATCAACACCTGTTCTATCTTCATAGCGTCAAAGCCTGCTGCCACATTTGATCCACTTGTTCATCTGTCCAATCAAGCAGTGCAATCATGACTTCAACTGTTGGGCTAGTTCGGATGACTTTATCCGTGCTGTCGAATTCGACTTTGGCCCGTGGGTTTGTAGCCAGCAAAGCATCGACTTCATCTTTCAATCCTGCATCATAGAGATAAAGATTGAACTGGCGTTTGGTTAATGGTGGTACTGATGCAAGGTAAGCCGCACGTTTTTCAGCATCCGTACGCTGATCTATCCATGCTGTGCCATTCCACATGTGGAATTTATCAGGTCGTGGTGGAGATGCAGTTAAGTCAGCAAAGATGATGCAGCCAAGATTAATCTTGCCTAGTAGTTCGTAATGCTGCTCGCTTGTAACTTCAATTAAATCCTCCGGTAGATCAGGATATTTTAATTCAAGATCATAAAATGTTTGGTTTTTTGGGCTAAATTTGATCATTTTAATATCCTATGGCAAACAGTGATCCAGTAAATTTTTCTGTGCCGGCACTGTTGCTGCCGATAATCCGAACAGCTTTAAGAACCGCACTCGAATTAGTTGTTGAATCTAAAGCAACATTACACTCATTACCCTCCGTACCAATCCCGAAATTATTATTTGTATTAAATACATGAAAAACACCGTTTGGGAATGCAACTGGAAAGGTAAATGTAGCAGTTACGTGTGATCCAGCCGTTGATGCAACTGATGGGAAATTTACTTTTCCCCACTGGAATATCAAAGCATTGGGTAATTTTTGATAGCCGTTTTCTGTTTTTGATGATTCAAACATCCCTAAAAGCAACTTTCCTTGCTCAGCCGTTAATGCTTTATCTGTTCCACCAGTGATCAAATCATTGACTAGTTGAACAATACCCGCCTGCGTAATTGAAGCTTTTTTCAATTCAGCATCTGGTACATAACCATCCATTCCGAGGCTAGCAGCACCACCGGCAAGTCCGACTTCGCTTGCATCAAGTTTATTATCTTGAAGAACTTTACCCTGTGCTGCAGATAACGGCTTTGTCGAATCATTAGTAATCAGGTTATCTACAATCGTATCTTGAGTGACGTATATCAGTGAGCTATCCAGCGTAATATTTGCAATGCTGCTGTCTACAATATTGATCGCAAACTTCAGCTTGTATTCACGATTGCCATCTGTAGACGCTTCTTTAAAAATCGGTGCTACAGATCCATCACTGATCAAAACAGTCGTATCCGCAATCAATCCGACTTCACGAATATAAAAGCCACCAACATCACTTGGAATAATCGCTTCCACAATTAAGCGATTAGCAATCGTTGGATGCAAATAATAGTTGGATGGTGCAACGCTGTAGACTTGATTGACCAGTGCTGTACGGCTCTTATCTGGTGTCGGCACGCTACCGTTACCATCGCCAAACACCACATGAGTAATATTGAGCTTAGTCGCTGTTGCAATGGCATTTGCAATCTTTGCATCACCATTGTTGGTTGTGACGTTATAAAATTGAGATGCCATGTTTATGGTCCTGGATTACATTCAAAGATAATGGAGTCCTGCATGGCAATAATGTTGCCCATATTCAGCACAGGATTGGATGTGATATTGACGGATGAAATACGGCGGCTGGCCGGCTTGGTTTCATCAATCAAACGGTTTACTTCTTTATAGGTTTCTTCGGTTAGTTCTTTACCGACCAGATCCAGCTCTAAATAAAATGTCCCAGGGATACCCACCGGATTGGTCTGCCACCACTCCACCAGTTTCACCACATAACCAAAGGGTTCTAGTGCTGTCTTGATGGCGTACGGCGTGCCTTTTTTACGATGCTGATCAAAAGCCAGTTTTAAGCGGCTACGTTTTAATGAGGGCATCCAGTCAAAACGCCAGTAATCCACTGACAATTGAACAGCCAGGAAATCAAGAAAGACATCCGGAATACTGTCCACATTGATCATGCTATTTAAACGACGCTCAAGATTGGTCTCTGCACTTTTTGCAGTTTCCAGCTTGTATTCAAGCTCTGTCGAATTGGGCGGTAATAACGTCGTCATATCTAATAGACCGCTACAGTGACAGTAACGCCAGTGCAATAACCGGCCTGTGTCTGATCAATCACAACGTCCGCTGCTGGTGTAGTGATTTCAACGTGTTCAATCCCATCCACGTGCAATGCTTTAAAAATTGCTGAACGGCGGATTGAACGGCCAATACGTTGCTGATCCTCAACATAAGCAGCCAGGTTCGCCTGGGCCTGCTCTAATACACTTGCCGCCTGAGCAGTTTGTTCCGCATAAATCGTGGCGGAAATGCTGTAATTCACTGCAGTCACACTGTGCACGACAGCTTTGTCACAGCACGGACGTACCGTTTCATCATCCAAAGCAGCCTGCACAATGCTAATCAACTCTGCTGATGCTTCACCATTGGTCGTATCATTTTGCAGAACATAAATATCGACATAGAAAAGTGTTCGGATTAAATCGATCAATTGCTGCTGCGTCAGATTCTCCAGCACAATATTAGCCAGATCTACCTGGGGGGATACCACGGACACATCACCAACACGACCGTCGGCAGATTGCGCATAAAACTCATATGCGGATGTAGGACCGGCAACACTTAAACCATCCATTGCCAAAATATAGCGGTAACGCAGATCATCATCGCTTTCCATCACGGCGGCCGTGGTTTCTGTAGCCGGCGTAATGGTTAAACGCTTTAAGCCACGGTCAGCAACCAGATTATCCAGATTGCCTCCATTGGAATACAGTACCAACAGTGATTTTACGTCTGTATTTCTTTGCTGCCGGAATAACAGCTCACGATAAGCGCTTTCTTCAAGCAGCTTAACGACAGGTTCAGATTCGTAAGTCAGTGTTTCGGCCATTGCAGCTTTTGCAGCTGCATCGGTGTATAGAGCAAGAAAAGCAGCTTTCCGCTGCGCAAAGATCGTTTCAAAACTCAGTTCTTCAATGAGTTCTGGCGCTGCAATCGTGCTGAAATCCGCTAAGCTCATATAACCCTTACTTGTTAATTACAATTCCGTCCAGTCTCACAGCCTGACCATCAATCAGATATTTACCGGTGATGCTCAAAGTGATTGACCCAACCACCGCGCTGGTAATATCTACTTGCTGCAGTTGAATCCGAGGTTCCCAAAGATCCAGCGCTTCAGCAACAGCGGCATAATAGTCCACCAGTGTTTCCCGGTTGACTGGCGCGTCGATCAGCTCAAACAGCCGTGAACCATAATCACGGCGCATCACGCGGCTGCCAATCGGTGTGGTCAGTATGTCAATAATGGACTGTTTCAGATGCTCCAGTCCTTCTACAGTTTTTCCCGTGTCACGACTCATCATTTACAGCACCCCGCCGGTATTGCCACCGCCTGTCTGCACGCCAGTATGCTGATGTGTAGCACCAATGTTTTTGCCGTTATGGGTTAATGTTCCGCCACTAATGGCCACATTGCCGGTAATGGTTGCGGTACCGCCACCATCACCCATGGTGAGTGATTTGGCCACCGATAAATTACCAGTGCATGTGGTATTCGGTGCGTCAATCGTGACGTTTGAAACCGCTTCAATCGTGGCCGCATTGCATTTAATTAAAACTGTGCCTGATGCTGCACTGGTATCAATGCTGAGGGTGTGGCTGGTTTTGTTGTACTCAATGACCGTGCCATCAGCATAGATGGTTCGTGGATTGGCATCGCTGCCTGCATCCGGAAAAAGATCCTGAGAAATCGAACCAACAATCACACCTTGCGATAATTCTCCACTGGGAGACAAGACTACCACTTGCTCCCCGACACTGGGCGCATGGTATTCCCGATCATCGCCGGCACGCTGTTTGGTCCATGTCAGACCTGAAACGACTTCACCATCAAAATCTACCGTAGCCACACCGCCAGAAACGGATTGCACCCGGCCATAGCGGATTAAATTTGCCAGTAAGCGGTCTGTTTGCGATGCTTCATAACTCATAGCATCACCTGCTGATAATCATCCGCATTGACAGTACCGGTATCAGGCGCATAACTAAAAACGGGATTATTCGGTATCACTTCACCAGTTTCATCCCAGATATTTGCACCGACCCCCAACTGCATGGAGAAATCCACCCGCCAGACTTCAAAACGGTCCAGTTCAGGAAAGAAATCATCTTCTACAATGGCATCCACCGTGGCATGACCTACCGCCGAATTATTCAAGGCGTGAAAGCGTTTGTTTTTAAAAATGTAATAGGCCAATTGAACGGCCAGTTTTTTAATATTGAGTTTGGCGTTTGGCTGGTTAAAGGTATCAATCACCCGTGCTTCAAAACGTGCCACCAGTGGCAACTGTTCCGTGCACATATCGCCTTCAGGATCCAGCTCCAGTTCCGGCAGGTCCAGAATTAACGCAGGCAAATTCTGCTGGCTTGGCGCACGGCGTTCTTCTTCCTCACGGTAGAACTCGACAATTTTAAACTGCGGAAATTGAGCTTTTAATTTTTCAACAATGGTGCTGTGCAAAAGCTCCAGATCAGCACCGGCTAACGCATTTGCCATTTCAATTCATGCTCCAATGTCTTAAAAAACTGCGCGTGAAAATCCACTGAATTAAATTCATCACCTTCCAGATAACTGTCTGCTTTGGCCTTGATGGTTTCGGCTTGTTTTTCGATCGGTAGGCGTGCCTTTCCGACACGTTTAAAGACTTGATGTTTGGTTTTACTGATAAACGCACCGTCTATACGGCGCTTGCCAGCAGATACACCGCGTTTGGTCTGTCTGGCACCCAGATGGATCAGCGCCACATCATTCAAACCATAGAACAGACGGATGGAGAATCCGGCACTGGTTTTCACAATCGAGCTTTTTTTGAGGCGGCGGCGGATAATCCTTTGCGGCATTTCCAGCTCTTTACTCAAACCACGTGCAGTACGGGTTTGCAACCATTTCGCCATGCGGCTCAGGGTTCGTTTTAAAGCAGCTTGCGCCTGTTTTTCGGTCGGTTCCAGTTCATTAACAATGGCCTGAATCCCTTCGGCACGAATATCAAGTTGAATCATCCAGCACCTCAAGTTTCAGCATCGCCATGCCGGTGCCATCTGGCTGAGGATAAGACATGATAAAAAACCGGCGACCGTCACCCAGTATCAACGTATCCTGGCGTTTGATCCCAACGGCATCCACTTCTTTACAAGTGAAACGAGGCTGAGCATCGTCAACCTCATATTCTCCAAGCTGGGCATTCAGATACGGTTCATCAAAAATACCGGTCATGGTCCGGCTTGCTGATCCATTCGCAAATTCAACTGTAGCGGAAATTGCAAAACCGCCAGCAGCGTCTGTCTGCAGAAAAACATCCAGATTTTCCCAACTTGGTGCAGGCATTATTCAGCCTCGTGTGCAGCAGCAGAAATCTTTTCAATCAGCTGTTCTTTGGTAAAAGAGGCCGGATTCTCGATCTGGTATTCAGTCGCCAAGGCCACCAGTTCATCCTTTTTCATTTTGGATAAATCAATGGTTTCTTCATGCTCGTCATCCTGAACCGCATCCGCCTGGACCAATGTGCCACGGCCACGGTGCAGCAACTCACGGGCGAATTCCTGACTGACTTCCACTTCTTCACCCGCTTTACGGATTACACCGCTGATCACAATCGCTGAAGTCAGTGCAATAACTACTTTTGACATATTCATCACCAAAATTATCAGTTAAAACAAGCCACGTGATGTGGCTTGCCCTTTAGCTATTAGATGGCAGGTTTCACACCGTAGCAGATGGATTCGTTGTTACGCAGCACAAAATCCACATCCTGGAATGCCACAATACGCAGGCCGCCTGAAGTGCTCAGTGCATACGGGTCAACGGTAATGTCCAGACCACCCCACAAACCGATGATCAGGTCAGCGAAGTTACCAAAGAACACATCACCCGCCGCGATCTGGTTGGTGACTTCAGTACGGTAACCATTGACCGTGTTGCCCTGTTCCCAAATCGTCGCTTCTGTGCCTGAACCGAATTTTGGCGTAGTTTTTAACGTACCTCGGGTGGTGGCATTAATCACATAGGCCATGCGATCCACTTCAGCATTGTCAGCCGCAACGGCGGTTTCCATACTGACCAGTTCCGCAAATGTCGGATTGGTTGCAGCAAAGTTCACTGCATTAATGCCGGAAATGTTTTTCAAACCTGTTGGCTGATTGTTCAGGCCTGTACCGTAATAACCGGCACGGTCAATTTCCAAAGCAATCGCTTTGTTCAAGTCATTCCATACCAGATTTTCAGCATCTGGCGTACCTTGTTGCAGCAATTTACGGGTGATGTCGGTGTAAGCAGCAACCGTATGCGGTGTCAATTTGCGCTGACCCACAGATGGTTGTGAACCGGTTGCAGCTCCGCCTTCACCGACCCAGTAAGCAGTTGCACCACCGGTTTGTTTCGGAATATCCACATCACCCACAAGGCCATTCATCATGTAGCCAAGCTGAAGTAATGTTGTACGCTTGCGCAACAGGTCAATGAACATATCGGCACGATGATCTGTACCCACCAAAGTTGCACCCGATGTATTGCCACCGATTTCAAAGGCACGGCTCAATACATCTGCAGGCACCATGATGCCTTGTGCACTGCGGCCATAGGCTTTTGCTGCTGCTTCAGAACATTCACGTTCAAACGATGCTGCTTCAATATCCGCCTGAGTTGCACCCGGCAACATGGCACGAACGGCACGCATCAAGGAGAAACGACGAACTTCATCACCGGTCATGCCGATATTGGCGTTTTGCGCTTTTGGTTTTTCAGTGACCGGTTTACCCTGGTTGCTGTGCTGACGCTCTAAAATGGCCGTCTGCAACTCAGCCGGGGTTTTATTTTCATCAATGTACTGACGTACCAGATCAGACGCACCGAAACGCTCGCCCAGTTGCATCAATTCAGCAACACGTTTACGCTCATTTTCGGCACCACGTTGTGCTGTGTCATCCGCTGCGCGTACGATTTCGATCTGGCCGAAACGCTCACCATTTTCGTTGACTTGCTGGCGGCAGTAGTTGCCATTCGCATCGGTAAAATATTCAAACTTCATATTGAGTGCTCTTTGCTGTTTCGCTGGAGTAGCTGCTTTGGGTTCATTTTCAGCATTGACTGGCGGTTTTTCATTATTCAGTTTTTCACCGGAACGCCCCACACCCACGGTGATGTCAGCCGGAACGGATACCAGTGAAATCTCGTAAGGTTCCCAGTCGGTGATCAGATACACATCGTCATCTTCGCGGGTTTCTTTCAGTTTTGCCCCAAGTACGCGGTAACCTACCGATACCTGTTTGCGAATACCGTCCTTCACATCCTGGAAGATTTCCTCCGCACGGGATGAACGGCCAAAACGCACTACGGCACGGCCTTTCTTGTCGGCATCCACCCGCACCGATTCCACCACCCCGACCTGATCATCCCAGTCATGGTTAATCAGCAAGGAACCGCCAATGATGCGATCCATACGCATGGCACCAGCGGAATGGTCTAAAACCTCATAACCAAACCAGCGTTCCACTTCCACTTCACTGGAGAATGACAGCTCGACCGTGCGTTTCTCTTCATCCACCGAGGCACGCTCAAAAATGAATGAGCGGGTTAAGGCTTCTTTGTTAAATTCTGGCAGCTGTGCCTGAGAGGCATCACGGGTAAAGCTCATGCCCACCAATGCCATTGCAAAATTCACTCGATTTGTACGCATTACATACCCTCTTTAGGACGACCTACAGCGCCTGTTTGTTTGCGGCCCATGCTGGCCAGTACCATTTCTTCTGCAACTTCCTGTGAAATTCCCTGAGCCACTAGTTCATCAATCATGGCGCGGGTATCGCGGGCAATCTCTGCCCAGACCGTTTGTGGATCTTTACCCTGTTCACGGATGATGGCCCCGGGTGAAGTCAGCATGTTGTTCTTAGATTTTTCAGCAGCGGCCACATCACTGGATGGATCAATCCATTGCCAGCGGCGCGGCTGCCATGACACTGCTCTGTAACGATCAATATCAACCGCTTTTAACGGCATATTGCCTTTTGAAATCTGGCCACGTAGTAACGAATACTCCAGCCAGGCATTAAATACTGGCTCAACCAGCGACTCGATCAGCCATTGCTGTAACTCTTTCCAGTGTTCACGCTCATCCAATGTACCTTGACGGATCGAACTGAAGTTCACACCCTCCAAATCAGAGGCCAAATTGTTATAAAGCACGCCCATGCCTGCTGCCATAGATCTGAGCATTGCTTTGTGAAATGGTAGAAATTCACCTGTTGGATAATTCGGTGACCATTCTTTCAGCTCAGCACCTTGCGGCAGTACAGGAAATTCACCAGCCTGTGATTCAATCAGGATTTCATCTTCCTCTGAATCAAATTCAGGTCCATGACCATCTTTCCACTGGATAAAGCCCATCTTGTTTGCTGATGTACGCGCGTTGACAAGTGCTGAATCTTCAAACTCGGACAGCTGGCGCATACGGAACAGGCTGGTCGCTGTCCAGGGCAAACCACGTTTCTGGCCGATAATTTCTTCCAGATAACCATGAATGATCTGATCCGCCGGAACTTCGATATAATTACCGCTGCCGTGTCGGTATTGGGTTTCTTCTTCGCTATCTGCATCAAAGAAATAGGACACTGGACGGCCATATTTGTTGAACTTGATGCCCTGACGGATGAAATAGCCATCTCGTAGCTTTGCGCTATAACTCACAGGGCAACGTTGGGCATCAATCAACTGAATAGCAAAGCCCAACGGACCTGCATCATCACCCCGAATAATTCGTGCAAAAAATTCACCATCCTTGGCTGCTGAAATCACACATGAACGTTGAATAGAGCGCCATGACTTCTTGCCTTGAATATCACAGTTCTGTTTTTTGCTCCATTGCTCCCAAGCTATTTCAATAGCATCACAGGCTTTATTGTCCAATTTACCAGCTGCTGTTCTGATCTGCGCCTGAAGTGTTACACCTTGCGGACCAACAATATTCTGATGGGTTAAGCGCAGGTATTGCTTGCCATAATCATTGTTTGTGCATTGTTCACGGCTACGAGCAACAAGCGTACGCTGATAACGCTCAATGATCAGATCGGCTGTTATCGGTGTAGATGGCCAGTTGTTGGTTAAGCGGTTGCTAACCCCAGCCTTAAACATGCGCACTGCGTTACGGTATAAACGGCGTCCCTTGCTAACCGCTTCAAATTCGGTATTTTCAAGCTGGGCCACGTGCGGAACATCGGGAACCTGTCTTTTAAAACTAAACATGCGTAATTACTCCAATGTCACACGGACAACTTGACCAAACAGGCTTTTGCCTTTGGCCTTGGCTTGTTCACGTGCAACTTCGGCACGGTATAAAGAGCGCAATTTCAGTAAAGTTTCTAAAGGCGTCCGGTAAAGTTCGCGGTTATTAATGCGGTAACGTTCCTGATCCAGTGACGCACGCCCCTCGATCACCGCTTCCAGTGCCGCCAGTGTTTTCTGTGCATGGCTGCGCAGGTCTGTACTGGTGTTAATCGCAGATAAATCGGCAATAATTTCCAGCACACCACTGTCCAGTTCTTCAACTTCACCGGAAATATTGACGGCACGTAATGAATAGCCGTAATGCCCGGCCTGGTAGGTTTTTGTGGTTTCAGCGGAAATATTGAAGAGATGCTGGTTGCCATCGGCAGTGGATTGCATGTTTATGCTCGTGGCACCACGCAGATAAACCAGCAGTGACCAGCCACCCGATGCAGGATATGCGGTTAAGTTAAATCTCTGCTTAAACGTCACACCTGCCGTAATTTTTGTGGGGAATCGTACATAACTCATGAAGAATGATTACCGAAAATGCGCTTTTTCTAGCGTCAATCTTCGATAATCAGTGGTTTTTTTTCATTATTCAGTTTTTCTTGTCTACTTCTTGTTCCCGAACACCTTACGTTTTTTAATGATCGTCGTCGGCTGCACAGCATCCACATTGGTTTCAGTCACTTTTGCTTTCTTGCGAATGATGGTAGATGATGATTTCACGGGTTCATCAGATTGAACAGTACGGATACTGTCACCACCCATCGCCACACGTTCCGCAATGCGTTTTAAATTTGGCTGCATGATTTTCAAAGCAGCCAATGCATAGACACGGCAGTCCAAGCCCTCGTTACGTGCCCGGTCTGGCTTGTGCCATTCGCGGATCGGCTGGCCTTTAATATATCGGGTCACCAATTTTTCAGCCGTTAATTGCCGATACCATTCTGTTTCCCGTTCAATCGGGAAATGACAATAACCCGGTCCTTGTTTGTCCAGATCCAAACGACGCATCACTACCAGTTTGGCTTCATCCGTGCCGACAATGAAAAGGTCAATTTTACGTTTGTCTTTACCCGACTGTTTACGTTGTGGACTTTGCACAATCGGCATGCCCCAACCACCACGTCCTTTGATGGCAAACAGTTTACGGTTGCGGCGGCTTTTCACGTATTCATAGGCCCGTTGTGTATAGCCAGCTGTACCACCGGTATCCAGACACGATGCTGAAATCGAAAGTTGAGCGCCAGATTCATGCAGATAGGTACTTTCCAGAATATCGTCTAAATCTTCCCAGACTTCTTCACCCAGTGGATCACCCCACAATACCCGGTAATCAATGGACCAGCTTTCCTCACCTGCTCCCCAAGCGACGATTTCCAGTTCTAAACGGTCCATCTGCATATCAATACCGCACGTAAGATACACACCACCATTGGGCACCGTGGATTTGTACTCTTCAGCCCGGTTTTGCAAGGTTTCCGGATCGGCTTTATCACCTTTTTCCTCGTAGGTTTCACCCAGTGATACGTTGACGAATACCTGCAAATCATCCAGTGCCAGCTTATCCAGATAAGACTGCACGATGTCCCGCATTTTACGGAATGTAGACAGCATTTCAGGAGCATGAAAACTGATATGGCCACGGAACGGTTTTTCCGCTTTCCAGCCATGTCCGAGTTTTTCAGCATTACGAATGGCTGCAATCCGTTCGCCATCCGTCCAGACCTGACCGCAACACTCACAGCGATAACCGGCGGTTTCCGGATGATGTTCCTGGTCTAAATCTTCACGCGCATCCTGAATATTGCTGGATTTACGCCCCTCCCAGGTGACATTTTCCCATTTTAAAAACTGGGCTTCACTACAATGTGGACATGGCACGTAATAACGGCGGCGGTCACCTTCATTAAAGGCATTTTCGATACGACTGGCACCAGCGACCGTTGGTGTGCTGGACTCGGTTCTTAGTGCCTGGTCTCCAAACGTAGCAGCACGCTGAGACAATAACTCCACCGGATCGCCTTCTGCTGTAGCCTCCATTCCGTCCACTTCGTCCGCGTGCGTCACCGGTGCTGAACGGCCGCGCAAGGTCTTTGGTGAGCCCGCCCAACTAAATAACAACCACCCACCAATATAAGAAATCATGCGACTGTTGTTCACACCATCCCTGCTACGTGGCTTTGCCATCTTTCTCGCTATTTCTGGGTTTGATTCCAGCATTGGGCGAAGTTTGGTTTCCAAAAATGTCTGAACATCGCCTTGGGTCGGCTGGACAAATATTTGAGACCTTGGTTCATGCGCAATGAAATAACTGGTTGCACATTGTTGAACCGTCGTTTTCCCCAGCTGTGCGCCGGTCATATAGGAAATACGTCTTACCCCACGCTCTTTAATGGCATCGATCATGCCGCGCTGGTAAGGTGCATTATCAAAATTGATTGGACCTGGAATAGCATTCCCCACTGGAATTTTAATATTTTTCTCAGCCCAGTCGCTTGGCTTTAGATCCGGTGGGGGTAGTAAATTCTGCATTGATCGTTGCATAGCAGAATAAACAGCGTTCATATTGCTAAACATCATCATGCTGCATAAATCCATTCAAATGGATGAATAAACTTTAATTTGTTTTTCTTTGAATTGTTTAAATATGCAGGTATGACCTGAAAATTATTCCAAACATGCAAACCACATACGTTCTTTGCTTGTACTGGAATCATGTGGTCAATCTGCCATTCAATACTCGTTATTTGCTGTCTTAATTCTGCGAGGGCATAAGATTCAGATAAAACAAACTGATCCAACTCACCAAACCAGCTTGGTGTTGCCTGAATTATCTTTTTCTTTCTGTTGGCATGACTAACTTTACGGCGTAATTTATTTTTCTTGGACCACTCTCGACTATAAGCACGATTTTCCTCTGCTTTCTCATAATATCTTTTTTTTCGTGCAGCAGTTTGCTTCTCCAGATTATCTAAATAATAGGCTTTCATCTTACTACGTTCACTTTCTTTATTGTTTTTGTAGTAATCCATGCGACGATTAATCCATTTATCTGGATTTTCCTCATAATCTTTTTTAGCTTTCTCTTTTTGACATTCAATGCATGTAAAATTAGAAACCGTACGTTCGGCAATGTGATTATTCTTGCAAGCGACTCCAGTAAAATAACGTTTTAAACCTTGCGCCAAAGCCTCATTTCTACTGATTACAATCACAGTTCTTCTTCCTCGAAAAATTCCTCTGATTCAACAGTCTGTTCCAGTGCTAATACAATTTCAGCTCTGAGCTTTTCTTTAAACACCAATTCATCAGTTTCACCAAGCAACTGTAAAACTGCACGTTGCGGAACACCCATGATATTTTGTCTAAGTTGCCCCATAGACATTGCCCAGACTTTTTCATATTCAGAAACCAATGCCACTTCACCTTTTTTTGTGGCCAGTTCCAGCTCTGCCAATTCAGTTTCTGCTTTCTGCTTACGGATCCGTAGCATCTCAATGTCATCTGGAATGCCGCCAGTAGCTTCTTCCACATCTCGATCACGCAACCACTTTGAAACATGAGCTGTATTGAACTGCCATTCCTGCCCTTTTCCCCCACCCTTTTGAACAACTGGACAACCTTGGCGAACCCAAGAATCGATCGTATTGAGCGCGACTCCAAAAACCTCTGAAAGCCCCGTCCTGTTTACGATTCGACCCTTTTGTGTAACTGACATAAAAGCACAAGTTCCAGCTCAAATATGGTTGAGATATAGATGTTTAAACCGGTTTGAAAATTGACACAGATATGGAACGGCGCGAGGACTTTGCCCCCGCTTGGGGTGCCCCCTGGGAAGTACCTTGAGAAACTATTATTTGTAAACAACGAGTTACATCACGTCTGACCATTGCACACCTCCCGATCTTGCTCTAGGAGTTGCTGCGCAGCTGCTAGTTGCTCTGCGACTTGGTCTGCCCTTGCGGCTTGACGAATAAGAAATTCGACATCTGTGTCGAGAAGTCCGCCTGTTGTTTCTGCATGATTGCCGCTGGTGCTGCTGGCAACTGAGGACACATCGGGACATTGTTTGGCTTTGAGTGACTCGCGCAACCTAACATTGTTAGTGCGATACTCATCAATAGTGCTATTCGCATTGTGCTCGATTTCCTTCTGTTTGGCAAGGTAGTTGGATTCAATTTGCTCTTGTTTAGCATAAGCAATATGCTCACGTTGGAGCGCCTTGCCTACATCAGCCTTCAGTTGCTGAATCATGTTCTCATAACTATCGATTTGTTCTGTTCGCGCTTTCTTATAGCCATAGTCATAACTGCACCAGGACACAAAGCAAATAAATGCGATCCACAACAATCCGATAATTAATCTGATATTCATTAGAATCCTGCCTTAATGACCCATTTGCCTGTGCGCATCTGTTCTGCATGGCGTTGGGCTCGTGACGGCGTTTGCTTGGCCCATTTGGAATTCATCATGCCGGTGGCGGCTTCAGCATATTTACCAGCCTGGATCAAACGCAATGTGTTCTTAAATCCCAGTAGACCCTCTACACCCATCTGGAATGCCATCGATAGCAATACGCCACGGCGGGCATCGTCCAGTGTTTTAATCCAAGGTAATTTGGCTTCTAATGCGGTAATACGTTTTTGGATGTCGTTCTTCAATAAGAAAGCAGATTCTTCCGCCGTGATTCCACCGCCTTTGCGCTTATCGATCAGACGACCGACACCAATCGTGGTATAACCCAAATGGTCATCATAAGCATGTAAAACTTCGCCTTCTTCGGCACGTAACAAGCGGGTAATTTTCTGTTCAAAGTCTGACATTACTTTTTCCCCTTGCTTAACCATTCACGGATGATTTCAGCGAAATAAGAAAAGAAATTCTGTTCTTTATATGCACCTGTTTTAATCCATGAAATAAACTCCTGAATAAACATACCGCCGAAAGCACCAAGTAGAAAACCAATGCCACCAGTATGTTCAGGTTTAAAATCTATGCCGAACTGATTCAGTAAGTAGATTACCAACTGGGTGAGATAATGCGCCGTGATGGCACCAGAGAGAATAAACACAATATGATCCATCCGAGTTTGAAGTCGTTCTGCGTGATATCTTGTCACTACCGATGCTCCTAATAAGCCGGCAATGAAATACTGAAAATCCCCGAAAATCTTCATTGCTGCTGCATATAATTCATGCAAGTTCATTGTTTCGCCAATCTCATGGACTAATTTTTAACAATTTGAAGTTATTTACTGTTTTTCTTCATTATGTAGTTTTTCACTAGGCGATAAAAAAGCACCCTAAGGTGCTTTGTAAGATAAATGTCGTTTTATGGATTAAAACAGAATTTACCCGACCATTTCACATTGTCCTCATCATCGCACCACTGGTTAAATGATTCACGCCCAACTTTCTGATAAACATGAAATTTGGAAAATCTTAAAAACTCCTGATATAAGCCAGGTTGAGCATTAAGTTTTAAAACTTCTGGATAGTCATATTCGATATAAAAAACACGCTCATCGGATTTATTATTGTACTGGTCTAGCAACTCAGCATTTGCATGCAACATGACTTTTTTAAAGTTCTTCAAACCTTGTTTTTTCATGTTGGTTAAAATGGTTTCAGCAGTCTTGGCCGTATGGGTTAAAATCCATTTTTCACTAAATGCATCTTTAGATTTTAAATAAACGTGCAAACTGTTATTCCCTTCAATTTCCACCTTGGAAATTCGATCTTTTTCAGGCTCCACTGCCACAATTACATTTCGTATAATGTCATCATTCACATTATTTGCTGTTAAGTTTACCGACTTTTTAAGTTCTTCAAGTTCTATTTTGGCTTTTTCAGAATCCCGCTTTTCCTGTTCAGCCACTGCAACGGCTTGCTGCGCTTTCTGTTCGGCTTTTTGCTCATCAGATAGGGTAGAAGAAAACACCAATAACGATACAATCACACCAATCATGGAATAAAGAGCAACTTGTTGACGATTCAGCGGCTGGCCTTTTATTTTGAATACACTTGGTTTGACCAAACCAATCAGAAACGCAATTAAACACCCTAAAAATACGAATGCAAATAACCCATTAATAAATGCCATGTTTATCTCTTTTCTTTGGTTTTAAAGTTTTACTTGTCGGTCAATATAACACTTGATTATTAATTTATACTAGACGCAACCATACAAACTGCACGCGGCGTTAAATCAAAGAACTCTGCAATCTGCTCTTTTTTAAACCCCTGCTGCAGCATGGCCTTAATGCCTAGATTGCGATTTTTCAGGATAATCTGTTTGCACTGGGAAAGTGTTAATAGCTCACCGCCAAAATGCTGACTGAGTTTATATGCATCTTCATAACCAATCATCTGTACCAGATTATGCTTGAGATCAAAGTTTTTCAGCTTTGGCACATACAATAATAACTGGCCCGCACCCTGCCGTTTTTCCACTTTATAACGCGGACACTTACTCACCAGATACAACGCTTTCTGTCTGCCCAATACTTCAGCAATTGCGTGTAAATCACCTTTCAAATCTGAAATATCGTCCTGCATGCTTCCCTCTAAAATAATTCTGACTTTTCAATGGATGGTTTATAGAAACGGCGGAATACCAGCATGGCTGCATCGCGTGCATGCTCATTGGTTCGGCCTGTCCAACCGGTAATTTTCTTGAATGTGTCCGCTTTATATTTGGTGCTGTTGTTTTTTGGGTGAATCATCTTGAAGTTGATCTGGTTTTCATTGCACCAGTCTTCCCATATCTGTGCATCACGTTTGACCGATCCAACGCCCTGCGCCTTTTCTCTGCCGCCGGTGAACCATGTCCGTTGCCGGGCATCTTCAATGATTAACTGCAAGGAACCTTTACCATGCTGAATAATCAACTCATTCACCTGGTGCATCGCCTGGGTAATGGTTAAACACGTGACCTGCTCAAGCTCCCCGCCGTTGCCATGATCTATAGCAACGGCGAAGCCTGTATGAACACCAGTATCGATACCGATGAGGATTTTCAAATCACAAACTCCTTGTCACCCTTGCACCAGCACACATACCCGACCTGAACAGTTAAATTGCGGTACCCAATTCCCTGATCAAAATCAAATAACCGGTCGCCGTGGATATATTTCAACTGCAGATAAAACGGTTGCTTCATGAAGAAAGCTTCGTACTCTTTGCGCTTGTCCTGTTGCTCAATAACAATTGCATCCGATAAATCACACATGAACGGCGTGCCGTCGTCTAATCGACCAAATACACGCCCATCTTCAATACGATCAATTACACCATCACCAGTGAAGTGATTATTTGAAAACTTGGTTGCTGATTCAGAAATAAAATCAACATGTACGCGATTGCCTACCTTAATCATGCTCAATCCCCCTGCAGCAACTTCAAAACCAACGCCACAACAACCAATGCACTGCAAAATCCAATCCCAAAGCTAAACCCTCGGTTCATCCATTCCATAACCGCGGTGTTATTGAATCCACCACTGAGCCACTTCCAAAAGAACCTAATTGCAAAAAATAAAAATGCGCTAAGCAGCACACAAATCAAAAAGTCTTTATTGCTCATAAATCCCCCTGCACAATCGTCATCGGCGATATGTGGTTGCGGATATCACTTACAAAGTCTGTGTGGTCATGGTCTGCAATTGCGGCACGGAGGTCTTTTAATAAGACAATATCCCTGTAATCACAGCCCAATTCATCCACTGTTTCATAGTCCGAATCGAACCAGTCTTTTTCTTCTTCACACCAAACCGACCTAAACTCTAGTGAAAAATAAGCAATACCCCAATCGCCTACACAGTAAACATCCGCTGTCCGATCAGGCGCACCATCCACAATTTTCCGCATCTGTTCGATTGTTAAATTCATGCCTTCAACTCCCTTTCAACATTCATGATGTCTTTGGCGTACTGCGTTGCCTTGTAGTGACTACCTGAAACACGCTCCAAATATCGCCATTCAACAAAATTTTGCAGTTGGCTATAAACGGTTGCCCTGTGTGCATCAATAACGTCTTCTTGAATATCTTTCACAGTGAACAACTGAGTTGCATAGCATGCGAAAAGCAAAATATTTAACTGATCTTCAAATGTGAGCTTCCTTGTTTTATCAAACACGCTTTCAACTGGTTTAATATCCCCGCCATTCTTTAAGAAATCTTCAACTGTTTTGCTCACACCCCACCCCACTTAACCAACGCAGCACCAATCGCCATAAATACAAACATCAAAACTTTGTTTAGGTCTTTCACGTCGCACCGCCTGCATTCATGTTTTTGAAAAGTGGCTTTGGCTGCCCTAAAACCTCGACTTGAGCGCGATTAAACGCATCTTTCCATCCAAGTCCCTCAGACATGAATTTTTGAGTCAGATCACAAATTGCCTGATCTTTGTCACTGAGTTTTTTATTGAGGTTTTTGGCAATTCCTTTTGGTTGTGTTGTGGCAATCATTTTTGGTGGCACATACCACTCTTGTTGGCGTCCTTGCATTTGCGCTTTGGTCAAATAGGTTTCATAGATCGATTTGAACTGCTTGAAAGCCTCTTTCATGCTTCCCTGCTCAACCAGCCAATAAACCGAATCCCAAGCTTTTTTGGTCAAAGTGGTAACTTTTAGTTTTTCAGCGAGTAATTCACGCTCTGATTGATTCGAGTAATCACAAGCACGCTGCCAAGCTTCCTCGACAGTCCACCACGATCCAGCAACACACCATGATTGGAACTCAGCAATGTCTGGGCAATATCGACTTGAATACAGTCGTGCCATACCCTGATTGAATTGCTCATCGGTTAGCATCATCACAGCGCCACGAACAACGGTTTCCATCACTTCGGGTTTTAGGTGTGCATAACGCTTTTGGAATTGACCGCCATAGCGTACTTGCAATGTTTGAAGCAAAGTCTGCTCTCTGGTGAACTCATTACGCATGACCCACCTCCTCAATCAGTACCGACTTTTTTGGTGTGACATCCACCATTTCGTTTTGGCTAAATTGCTCGCCTACTCGCTGGTTGTATTCAGCCCATGGGTTAGCTTGGCTTTGTGGGTGGTATGCTTGTTGCTGCTTAGCCATTCGGTTTTGATACCAATCAGCTCTAAACGATCCCCATTCTTGCTTTGCAGCAAACTCAATTGCCTGCACAAAATTAAGATTCACAGCTTCAGCCTGAAGTTTGATTTCCTCTATCGCCAATTCTGTGAACTCAGAGCCTTTACGTTTTTCAATAACGGCTTGCGCATACTTCTCACCAACCCCCATTTCAATCAGCGCATTAATCGCTTTCTGTTTTTTGGTGATGCGTTTCGGCTTCGGATTTTTTGCAGATTCATCTGCCGTAATATTTATATTGGTTAATGGTTCTTGGTTATTGGTTAATGGTTTATGGTTAGGTGACGGTTCGTGTATTTCCTCACACGCTTCGTGCACGGTTCGTGACGCTTCGTGTTTATATTTACGTTTTTCTTCACGCTCTTTGGCAATTCGTGCATTTGTTTCAGCCTTGTATTTGTAGGAATCTAGCTCCTCTTGAATACGGTTTTGCACAAAACGACCATCTTCCCGAAGCTCGAAAAACTTACTTAGGACGAATTTAACTGCCGCCACTTCTGCTTCATCACGCGCCCACGCCCAATCTAATGCTTCTTCTAAAGTTGGGAATGTTTCACGGTCATAAATTGCATCCATAAGCAAGGTGTAAGCGCCATGTTCAAGCATGGATAAGCGCCCTGCTTTTTTGGCATAATCACCTATGTTGCGTTTGTAATAATGCATTACGCCACACCCTCACTTACTAATTTCTCGATGGCCCACGCCTCACCTTTGGTGGTGAACATTGGTTGGGAAAAGCCAAGCTCTGTTTGTTTTAATTCGCCATAGCCAGCATCGATAAACCACTGCTTAAACACACGTGCGCGCTTCACATTGCGGCTATACACATCTAAGTCATCTAGCAACTTATTCATTGCCACTGCTGACATACCGAGCTTTTGAGCTACTTGCGTTGCATTGAGAAGTGTTGAGCGATCTACAACCTTGTCGAAGTATTTAACCTTTGGTGCTGCGAGTTCTAATTGGCGCGCTTGATCGGCTGCCAGTTGAAGTGCCTCAGCAAATGTTTGAGGTAGTCGCACAGCGTTTTGGTTTTCTAGTTCATACCAACGCTTTACCAGTGCTGCGGTAAACTCTGGGCAAAGCTGAGCAACCACAGTGATTGAATCTAATTTTCCTTGTTCGCCAGAAAAAACATAAACCTCAACATCGTAAATGCGGTTGTTTACTTCCTTTTGTACAACCTCACTGTGAGGACGTGCTATTACGGCATCACGCTTGTCTGTTTTCCCTGAAAGGATTTCTATTGTGCGCTTCACATTGTCGTGACGTTTTTGACAAAGCTCTGCGATTTCCAGACTTGTCATTGATTGCTCGGAATTTCCGAACTGTGGTAAAATTGGCATGTTCATTTTGGCTAATCTCCTTATTGAACATCAGGCTCAGTGGTTGCACCCACTGGGCTTTCTTTTTGGTGTACCAAAGTGCCCGAAGTACACTTTGACCGATTACGCGCCCTTGCCATACGCTCATACTTAGCATCCTCAGCTAGTAGGGCTTTCGCTATGACTTCACGCATCCAACTACACGTATCCTGCTCGTTGGTTTCACTAGCAACAGCGATTGCATCAAGCATTTCATGTGTAAGTTTGATAGTTTTTGGAACGGTGTATTTCCCGCCCAAATATCCTTTTTCGATTGCTTCTTTCAAATCATCGACCCCCATGTTTCCACCTATGCGATTAATGCTTGGTTACGGATGTAATCAAAATCAGCCTCTGGACAAAGCAGATCACAGCTAACCTCACCAAAACTTTCTTTATCAATTTTGATTGCTAGGGATGCGCTGCACTTACTATTGCCGTACATGATTTGGTTTAAGTAGCCCAATGATGTTTGGCAGCGTTTTGCAAAATCTTCGCGAGCATCCAAAGAAAGCTTGCTTAGGAAGGTTTTTAGTTCAGTTGTGTTTGCAGAAGACAAAGCTAAATCTCCTATTAGATATATTTAGTAAATACTAATTTTATTTACTAAGCAAGTCAACAGGGATTTAGTTTTTACGAATTTACTTTTTACTAAAAAATAGATGAAATAGAGTTATGGACATTACTTCTTTACGACGCGCGAATTTACGCCGAGCAATTGATGCTAAAAATAAATCAGAAGGGCTTGCTTCAGATGCCGCATTTTGTGAGCGTTATGATTTAAACCCCAGTCACATATCCCAACTCGTAAAAGGGCATGGGAGTTTTGGCGAGCGTGCAGCCCGAAACCTTGAGAAAAAGGTGGGTTGGGAGGATGGTTTTTTAGATAGAGTGGATGAAGCAACCCATCAGTCCACCGCAGAATTAAAATTTAGTAATGTTCAACCCAGTACCTCGCCACTGCACAAAATCCCCGTGCTTGATTTTGTTCAAGCGGGATTGTTCCATGAATGTGGTTACGATGGCATCAACCCTAAAGGCGACACATATACAACCTACCAAAACGCAAAGCCCGAATGTGTATTTTCGCTTGAGGTGTCAGGTTTAAGCATGGCGCCCGAATTTAATCCAGGGGATAAGCTGGTAGTTGATGCATCAAAGCCGCCATATCCAGGTTGTTATGTAATTGCTCAAAATGGTAGTCATGAGGCTACATTTAAGAAGTATCGCGCCATTGGGTATGATGAGCATGGGCGCGAAACCTTTGAATTGATTCCATTAAATCCCGACTTCCCAACCATGAACTCAGTACAACAAGAAATACGCATTATCGGTGTGGTGGTTGAGCATCTGAGAAGTTTTAATAAGTAAAAAAAGCCGCTATATGCGGCTTAGGTTGTTTTATTAATGTCGCAACCCGAGCGGCTCGTTGATCGGGTGGAGAGAAGAATGAAAGCTTTGCTAATTTTAAAAAATCACAATTTTAACTTAAATCGTTTTAATGAGCTTGCAGGAGTCGAGTCTTCCAAAGGTTACGAGGTGTTATCAACTAGCGTTTTTCTATTCGAGCTTGAGCACGCTTCTCATCTTCTAGCAAATATACAAAGTTGGTTAAACGATCAAGAAAAGTCTTACCATGTAATATACCTTCCAAGCGAACCTGTAATGTTTCAGTATCCAAACAAGGATGTTTCAAATCTTGCAAATTTGATTGACTAGTTACCAGTTCATAAAGAGCATCAACGGATTGCTTGATCTCGTCAGGATTGGTTACACCAACATCAATCAATTTACACATCACTTCATGTCGCCATGCCTTTAATTCTGGTGGCACATCTGCTGGAAGCACACTAGCTAAATTTTCAAAATCCATAACAAACCCCAATCAACCCACCCCAGCGGTGGGTTTTCTTTTGTCTATTAAAACATGAAATTTAGCAAAAATTAAATCAACACTAAATTTATTTAGTAAATACTATTGACTAATCATTTAGTATTTACTAAATTAAACCTCGTAAACAACAAAAAGCCCGCAGACGGTCAAATCAGGCGGGCTCGAATACAACGAGGTCATTATGACAACTAAATCCAATATTCTCAAGTCTGCATTCATTGCAGCATCTATTAGCACAGGACTGGTCGCAGCTTATGCGTTTCAGCCTACTAAAACTGCTAACGAATCAGCAGAACCACAAATCAGTATTGCTGCACAGCAATACGAAGTTAAAAGCGTGAATTGCAACCAGGTGTGTGTCGCTACTGTCAAAGCTGACGAATACAGCATTTATGTTGAATATGCGCTTGATGATGGCTCGGTTGAGTTTTTAGACATCCTGAATGTGGTGCATTTTGATGAAAGCGTAAATGCGCACATTGATCGTTATGAGATTGAAAAGATTAATGCAGCCTTGACAAATTTGAGCGCAAAACAATGAACCACCTGGAACGTGCAGCGCAACAACGGGAACAGGCACTGAATGATTTCTACAGCTGGTGCGCCGTATTCGGGTTCCAGCCAGTGAAAGACATGGATGAATCGGACAAGGTTCAGTTTAAGGACCAAGCCACACAGGACGTATGGCTGAAGTTTAGAAACCTGTTGGCACGCATCAAAACGGCGAACCGCCTAGAGATGCTCAAAGCGGATAAAGCATGGCGTGATGGACAAATATTTGTCGCTGAAGACCATCTTAAAAAATTAACCAATGAAGAAATTTGACGTTCACCGACAAAGGATTGTCGCTTGGCCGTAAGCATGGTGGATCGGCCTGTAGCTCCGTAGGTGATGGAGAATTTGTGAAAGACTCCTCCTTGGTCGGTCTGTTGGTCATGTAGGAATGACCAGCATGAAAGAGTAGCAATGAACCGTAATCACTAGGCAGAAAGGTATTCATGGCGTCACCCCCTGCGCTTGCCGGATGGGGATTTTATTCAACAGATTGGAATGAAAAATGATTCGTAAAAAATACTGTGAAGACTGTTTTGATGGGAATGACGTTACCGTTTTCCCATATTACGGCACAGCACCGCATACGCACTACAAGCACAACGGCGTGCTGATCGGCACCGCTTTTGCGTCACCAGAAGAATGGCCGGAAAACTTTGAACCGGATCCTGAAGCCGATGGCCTTGGAACCTATACTCACTGCATGAATTGTGGTGCGGATGGCAGCCTCACCTTGCCAGGTGAAATTCTGGAAAGTTTGAAAGAGGTAGTGTGATGAACTCAGCAGCTGATCTAAAACGATTACATGAGCAGACAGCTCTACAAAAAGCAAAAGACAAGGTAATTGATGCTTTAAAGAATGACCCGCTTGGCTTATCTGCAAACCAATTAATGACTGTTTGCCGCTTGAGTATCAAGACAGTGAAAAACATCCTAGCTGTTATTGATGTTAAAGAAGAACACGGTGTTTATTTTCTGTCAGGTGTAGCTAGAGCAGAAATTTCAACTGAGCCACAAGCAGAAGAAGTCACACCTGTGGTACGGGGAAAGGTTCATGATGCAATTTTGCAATATTTGCATGACTTTCCTGCAGGTTTAACAAAGCCTGAATTGATGGCTGCTTTGCAACTAAATGATAAGCAATTCACCAATGGCATTTATAAGCTGAAAAACGAGGGTGAAATTATCCGCACTGGTAAGTTCGGCGGCTACAAATACCAATTAAAAACTAATGGCCAAGAAATGAATACTGAAGTTATTGCGGCACCAGTTGCTGAAGAAAATACGATTGAAGTGCAACCTGTTGTAGAAACGTCTGCTCAAGATCCACAACCAAGTGAGCCTGATGCTATCGCTTTATTAAAAGACCAGATTAAAACAGTGGTCACACGTAAAAGTGAATTGACTCTACAGCAAGACCAACTGAGTGAACTTTTATCAAGTGTATTCGGTTTAAACACAGTCAATTTTTGTGTTGAAGGTAGCCGTTTAGTGGGTGTGCATCTTTCTCAAGAAGAGGTGGCGTGATGGATATTTCGATCAAACAAGAAAAATGGCGTCAAGAACGCCCACTATTTGAAGCTGAGTTTATTCACTCTCACCTTCTACCGTATTTCAATTTCAATGAAAGCACTGGTGATTACGAAATCAAAAGTGAATTTGCCGAAGATGAGGATCGTAAATTGGCTTATGAGGTTTTAAACACTGGTTGGGTTATGTGGTTGCGTGCAAAACGTGATGCCAAATCGCAAGCCGATGCACCAGGTTACATAACTGTTACCCATGAGCGCTTGCAAGAGTTAATTGCAATTGCTGTTAAGACAGCACTGGAGCAAATCAATGACTGAAATTCAACAAACGAACGTCGGCGTGGCGAATTTCATTGCTGGTGAGTTGCACAAGATGTTGCCCTTTGACTTGGTGTTAGATCTAGGTGAAACAGGCGCTCTTTATGAAATAGCGGTTGATATGCGTCATTTAAATTCTGATTTTGTTGAATGGGTTATCAATGTCACAAAGAGCAGAAAGGCTAATGGCACTGGAGTCATTATCCGTGTGCAAAAACACTTTGTGCATCCGCTCTACAACATGCTTGCTTTATATATTAATAAACATGACCAGTATGGTGTGGTTAAAGCATTGGGAGAGGTGTCGTGATGGCATTAAAAAACTTAGACTCAGTTGCTGAATGTAAAAAACAGCAATTACTTGAAAGTTTTATAGCTGCTCCAAATGATCAAAATTTTGGTCAAGAAGTGGTGGCGTGATGGCTAAGTACATCGAAACAGAGCTTGGTATTGAAAAGCAGTGCATTACCTGTGGTGACTACTACCCTGCAACAAAGCAATTTTTCTTTGGCACTGGTCGCAAGAAAAAAGATGGTTCGCCTTGTTTAGATGCTAACTGCAAGGCTTGCTACAAGGAACGGTTTAAACCGCAGATTCAGCGTTGTTATGACGTAGCGCATAGATATGAGGTGGCGTGATGGATTTACAGAAAGAAAAAATTGCTCATGAAATACACCTGCTTTCACAAGGTGTGGATTTTAAATATTTGCCGAATATTCAATATAACGAATTGGAAAATGTTTATGAGCTAATTGAATGGGGTGAGGAATATAGCGAAGCCCTGAATGAAATTAATTCAAGCTGGTGCACATGGCAAGCAGCCAAAGCCCAAGCCGTTCCTAATGGGTTTGTTTTGGTTGAAAAAACAGATCTTGAATGTGCGATTGATGCTTTGAAATGGGCATCTAATGAAGATGGTGATCTTTGCGCCAAACAAGCAAGTGTATTGGATGATGTGCTTAAAGCACAGGAGCCAGCCAATGACTGAAAAACAATGTGCTTGGGTTGAGAATCAAGATGCAAATTGGGAAACAGGGTGTGGTGAAACCTTTGTTTTTAATGATTGCATGCTGCCATCGGAACATTCTTTTAAGTTTTGTTGTTTTTGTGGTGGGGAGCTTAGTGAAACAGTGTTTGAGGAAGATTGGGATGACTGAATACTGCTTCATGTGTAAAAGGTTCACGGTTCGCTGTGGCGTGTTTTGTAGTAAATGTGGGTTTAAGTGAGGTGTTCTGAAATGACAAGCAGTATTCAACGTATCAAGCTTGGCGTGTTTTCTAAACGCTACTGGCAGGATGAAGAATCTCGTCCATGCCGTGAAACTCTGATCAACCACATTAAACGCGGTTGGTTAAGTGGCAAGAAAATTGGCACGCACTGGTACGTTGAATGCACGTCTTGGGGTGCACCATTGTTTTATACAACTGAAACTCCTAAGGTGGAATTAAAATCTCCACCAAAAACAGGAAATTCAATTGCAGACAAAATTTTAGCGGAGATCTAATATGGCTCCTCGTGGTCGTACTGTGGGAAATCGAGATCTCCCACCTCATGTTGAAATCGATAAAAAGGCAAATGGTACGGTTTATTACCGCTACCTATTGCCAAATGGTCAACGGAAGTCGCTAGGCAAAGATAAATCCGAAGCGATTAAAGCAGCCCAGGCACTAAATTCTGTGCTTGAACGTAATCCTGATATTGTTTCAAAAATACTAACGTCAGTAGAAAAAGCTCAAAAGCAATCGACCATCCCGACATTTGCCCAGGCGCTGGCTGAATATGAAAAGATTCATTTGCCCAAAAAGAAATATGCCAAAAACACTTTGGAAATTATCACGGCGAATATCGGCAAATATCACGAAATGTGGGATCAGTATTATTGTGAAGATATTTCCCTATTAATGATTTCGGAGTTTTTAAAACAGCAAACCGATTTTCAGGCAGAAAAACACCGTTCCCAATTAATCGACATTTGGAAGTATTTTGTCGCGAATGGATGGGCACATGAAAATATTGCTGAAAAGACTTTAAAACCGATACGCCCAGAAAAGACTCGAACCCGACATTCAAATGAATCGATTGAAGTGATTAAGGCAATATGCCCATCATGGTTAAAACTTGCGATTGATCTAGCCATTCATTCTATTCAACGGCGTGCCGATCTGGTGGTGATTGAACGGTCCAGCATTAATATCAAAGACAACACCATGACTGTGCTACAGCATAAATCACTGAATTATGACAAGCCGGTATTTATTGAAGTGGATATGCATCCAGAATTGAGAGAAGTGATTTTGCAGTGTATTGAGCACTCAATGAGACTACGCTGCCCTTTCCTCATTGCTACACGTCCAGAGCGTATTACCGCACACAACCGGAATATTAAACTGCATCCTTTTGCAGTGACTGAAGACCACCTGACAAAACAGTTTAAGAAGTATCGGGACCTGTCTGGTGCATATGATCATCTGGAACCAAATGAACGGCCATCACTGCATGACCTACGTGCTTTGGGTATTTATAACATTACTCAAAAGTATGGAAAAAAGTATGCACAGGCACTGGCTGGACACGCCACTGTGAAGATGACAGATCACTATCTGGAAGGTCATGAAGCGCCAAAACCGGAACGGGTAAGCTATCGTTAATTATAGTTTTTAAATTCTAATTGAGGACTTATCAACAGTACGGAATAATTTAATACCCCGAAAATACCCCGAAAGAACCCCGAATAGAAAAGCCCACGTTTCAAGGTGGGCTTTAATATACTGATTTAACAGTTAATTTTGGTAGGCATATCCAGACTCGAACTGGAGACCTCTACGATGTCAACGTAGCGCTCTAACCAACTGAGCTATACGCCTAAAGTGCTTCGCATCATATTCAGTTTTGATTTTTAAGACAAGTCCTTTCTGTGTTTTTTCAACACATCCGAGCAAGTTTTAAGCAAATCAAAAAACACCTGCTCTGAAACACGGTCATGTTCAGGCGCATAAGAATATTGTTGATAGCACACGCCTAAACGCTTAAATGCCTCTTGTTCATTTGCATCTACCTGCGCTGCTAAACGCTGCATCCACACACTCACTGTTTCTGCATCCTGTTTTTGCAACTGAGCGGGCAATCTTTTAGAAAATTTGTCTAAGGCACGATTTATGCGAGAACCTTGCTGACGTTTTTTCCAAAAAATCCAGCCAAAATACCCTGCTAAGATCATGAGAATACTTGAAACCAACACCGCTGCCAAAGCATAGTTTGAGTGCAGCCCTAAGCGTCCAAACCAGTGACGCTGTGACTCGGCATCATAACCCACGACCTTGCTTTGCCATTGATAACTTGCATAATCACTCCACACCCGTAAAGAACGAATAAAATTAGAATGTTGGTATTGCCACATTTGTGTGTCAGCACCCAAAACGGCCCGATCATCTGCCATTAGGTTTTGCATACCATCATCTATACGTTGAGGTGCAATGATGGCTGTCGGGTCTATGCGTACCCATTGTTGATTGAGCAACACTTCTGTCCAAGCATGTGCATCTTGCTGTCGTACTTCCCAGCTTTGTCCATCGGGTGCAAGTTCCCCACCCTGATAGCCCACGACTACACGCGCTGGAATCCCGACATAACGCATCAATAAGGCAAAACTTGAGGCATAATGTTCACAAAAACCTTGCTTACTCTGAAACAAGAATTCATCGACTCGGTTTTGTCCGAGCATTCCAGGTTTTAAGGTATAACTAAAGCCATTATTGCGATACCACTGCAATACATTCTGCACGTAGCGTTCAGGTTGTTGCTGACTTTGAGCAAACATCTGCAGGGCAAATTGCTGAGCTTTTGGGTCAGATTGCGTCTGTACCTGAACATTTAAACGCTGGCTAAAGCGTCGATAACGCTCGTTCTGTGCATCATCCCCTTGAATACGTGCAGATTCCCCAACCCACTGCAAAGCAATCGGTTGAATCCGACCATTTTGACGCTGTGGCACCATACTCCAATCACGGCGTAACACATAGCCGTGTTGATTCGGTACAGATTTTTCCAGCGCCAAAATCCACTGTACACGTGGATCTGCTGCAATATATTGATACTGAAAATCGACTTGCTCTGGCTGTAATTGTGCTGCCTGAACGGGTTGTTGATTGCTGAAATTGCTTGTCCATGTGCGACCATCATATTGATCCAGTACCATCGCCCGCCAATATAGTTTTGAACGTGGCGGCAGTTGCTGCATATTCCCCACAATACGAAATGCCAAAGCAGAAGATTGTGATAATTCGGCAATATCGCCCGGTGACATCGTGTCACTAATACCTGTCACGCCTTTGGCATCAGGAATAGGTACATGCCACAATGGCGGTAAACGTGGAAAGAATAAAAACAATAATAAAAAGAATGGCAAAGCGTATGCGATAAACTTGGCGACATTTTTAAGGTCATGCTTTGCATCTTGGCTGCTCGAATGACGCGACGCATAATCTGAAAATGCACTTTTTTGAATCCGATATAACCCAATTAAACAACTGATTAAACATAGAATGACCAACACGGTCATCCACATGCTTTGGCTGTATAAAAATGAACTGGCGCTCACAAAAAGCGCAAAATTAAATAAAATAATCAGGTCGCGCTGAGTATGACTTTCTAAAGCTTTGGCAAACAAAAAGGTGCTTAATAAGGCAACCCCTGCCTCTACACCAATCAGGCTTTTATAACTCAAATAAATGCTGGCTAAGGCACAACAGGTCAATCCATAAGTCCAAACTTTAGAAATACGCGCTGTCTTGTTTTTATAGTGAAGATACAACAGCAACAACATGAGTCCGAAAATGACACTCAATGCCACAGGGCTAAACAGCATGTGAGCAGCCAAAATTAAGATCAGGCTAAGCAGAATAGATTGCTGAATCAAATTGTGCATGATCATCAAGCCTGTGCCAAAAGAATTTTTGCCTGTTTCAACTGCCGCTCACCTACGCCTTTTTCAAGGGTCGCATGTGGCAAAAACATCGCATAATTCAACTGTTGTTGTTCACATTGCTCGGCCAAACCCATCATCAAACTTAATTTTTCTTCGTGGGTCGGTGCAGGCATGTGTTCATAGTGAATGTCGATACTCTGTTGATCCTGATATTGTTCAAAAACTTTGACATATAAGCCTTGCCCTCGTGCCGCTTGCTTCCACGACACAGCTTGCAAAGAATCGCCCAATTGAAAATCACGCAGCTCACGAAACTCGTCTAAATCAGGTTGAAAGCTGTGTTGATGCTGTTTATTCTCTGCGCTATACATGGCGGCTTTGGGCGCAACCCACGCGGTACGTGTCAAATTCAAATAAGTCCACGCACGTACCAAGCCAAAAGGATAAACCGAATAAATGTGTAAATGAGGGAAATTAAACTGCCCACGTTGCTCCGCAAAAAATGTCAATACATACTGCTGCTGGGTGTCTTGAATAAGAACCTTTTCTAATTGATGATTGGCTTTAATCCATAAATAGCGTGCCTGCGCGACCTCTTGTTTGAAATGCAATTGTAATTGCAATACTTCGCCCACTTGCCCAACTTCAGTAGTCACAATTTCTATCTCTAATTCATGCAACTGCTTAAAGGTCAAATAAAAGCTGATACATAAAATGGCACTGATCAAAAAGCAAAAGCCTAAAATTAGGTTATTGCCATAATTCACGCCTGCAATAAACGTGATCAAAATCAGCACTAAATACAGATAGCCCTGTTGGTAAATAAAAACCAAAATATCTTTTTGTTTTAAGGCCTTGTGTCGATCAAATTTAAAACGTGTCTTGATCCAGTTTTGCCATGCCTGCTTAAACATGCGTGTACTAACTCACTTTAACCTGTTGCATCACATACAAAGTTTCTGCCTCACTCAATCCAATACGATGTGCAGCAACTGCCACAAATACCGCTTGAATATCATCGGCAGTGACAAAACTACGTTGCTCAATTAGAGCATGTGCTTGTGCTGCTTTTTTCAATGCCAAAACACCACGGGTAGATAATCCGTGACGCGCTTTACGGGTTTCTGTGGCTAAGTCGAGTAAGTAATCTAGCGCGGTATCTGACACATAAATTTCCGTGACCAATTGCTGTAAATTTAAAATTTCTGTTTCAGTAAAAATATGGGCCAAACTGGCAATCAGCGCATGTCTGGAGTTTTGTTGCAGCAACATTTTTTCAGCAAAACGTGATGGATAACCCAAAGACAGACGCATTAAAAAACGATCAAGCTGTGATTCTGGCAGCGCATAAGTACCACTTTGAAACAGTGGATTTTGTGTGGCAATCACCCAAAAAGGTTGCGGCAAGCTATAACGCACACCATCCACCGTAACCGCGCCTTCTTCCATCGCTTCCAACAAGGCACTTTGGGTTTTAGGCGAACAACGGTTAATTTCATCTGCCAATAAAATTTGGGTAAAAATAGGGCCTTGCTTAAACTCAAATTGATGTTCTTTTTGATTAAACATATTCACGCCAATCACATCACTGGCCAGCATGTCATTGGTAAACTGAATACGCTGAAATTGCAGACCCGCCAAGTGCGATAAGGCACTCGATAAAGTCGTTTTACCTAATCCGGGTAAATCTTCAAAAAGCACATGCCCGCCCGCCAACAAACAACTTAACGCCAATTTGGTCTGCTGTTCTTTATCTAAAATAATGGTATTAATTTCAGTCAAAAAAGCCTGAATTTTTCCAGCATAAGATTCAATCTGTGCATTGAGCTGTTGCTGCGCTTGCGTCAGTTGTTGTTTTTGAACTTTTTCTGTACCCCAAATCACAGTAAATCCCCTTATCCCCAATAAAAAACGGCGCATGTTTAAACATACACCGTTTTGCTAAATTTCCAAAGAAATCCTCGAGATATTCTAAACTGCCTAAAAAAGTAAGTTTTAAACAGCTCGTATCTCTATACGTTTCCATCGTGATACGGGATTAACACGGACACTTTTTCAAACCACCTTTTGCCGATGGATAACGCGCATCGACACAGTAGCGATAAAAAGTCTTCGGATCCATGGCTTCTAAATCTGGATGATGCTTACGCATGTGTTCCAAATAATTCTGATAATCGGGTACACCGACCATTAAACGAAAACTTTGTTGCAAACGCTGCCATAAAGTAGCGATACGCGACCAGTTTTTCGGATTCAGAATCAAATCCTTTTGCGACATGATGGTCATTTTAATGATGTTGTAAATCACCGTTTTACTCTGTTGGGCAAATTTAAGCTTAATCATGTGCTCACTCCTAATGACCACTATTCGGCTGAATCGTTTCAGGATCACGATAAATCGCTTCAGCTTCATGTACAGTTGGTGTTGGACTTGCCAAGGCACGACGAATCACCCCAATGGCAGCGAACAACATCACAAATGCCACAATCATAAAGAAACCACATAACACGGCATTAATTTGATTGGACATGACAATGGTTTGCATTTCAGTCACTGTTTTTGCAGGTGCTAAAATTTCATTGCGTTGAATTGCAGCATTGAAACGATCTGCTTGCGCCAAGAAACCAATTTTGGGATTGTCGTGGAAAATCTTTTGCCAACCTGCAGTCATTGAAGTAATGAACAAGAAAACTGTAGGGATAATCGTCACCCAAACATATTTTTCTTTTTTCATTTTAAACAGAATCACTGTACCTAAAATGAGCGCCATCGCTGCCAAAATTTGGTTACCAATACCAAATAGAGGCCATAAGCTATTAATACCGCCTAAAGGATCGACCACGCCTTGATAGACGAAGAAGCCCCAACCAGCCACCGCAACTGCTGTGCCAAGCAAGTTACCAAAGAAGTTATGTGAGTTTTTCACTGCAGGAATAACAATACCTACAGTATCTTGCACCATAAAACGGCAAGCACGTGTGCCTGCATCTACTGCAGTTAAAATAAATAAGGCTTCAAATAAAATGGCAAAGTGATACCAGAATGCCATCATTGAGCGGTTATTAAAAATCTCGGTGATGATATGTGCCATACCAATTGCAAACGTTGGCGCACCACCCGTACGTGACAGAATCGAGCTTTCACCGACTTCTTTTGCCAAAATGGTTAAAGCCTCAGGAGTCACTACAAAGCCTAAATTTCGTACCGCTTCTGCTGCACTTTCCACCGTTGTACCTAAAACTGCAGTGGGTGCATTAATGGCAAAGTACACGCCTGGGTCTAGCACCGTGGCACAAATCATTGCCATGATTGCCACGAAAGACTCCATCAACATGCCGCCATAACCAATCATCCGAATGTCTTTTTCGTTATTGACTAGTTTTGGCGTCGTACCTGAAGACACTAAGGCGTGGAAACCTGAAATCGCACCGCAGGCAATGGTAATAAATAAGAATGGGAACAATGAACCCGCAAATACTGGCCCTGTACCATCAATAAAATGGGTCACCGCAGGCATCTTCATTTCAGGCATTGCAAACACAATCCCGACAGCCAAACCCGCTATAACACCAATTTTTAAGAACGTCGATAAATAATCACGTGGCGCCAATAACAACCACACTGGCAAAACTGAAGCAATAAAACCGTAGGCAATTAAACACCACGTTAATTCTGTGCCACTTAAAGTAAATAAAGGCCCCCAGAATGGATGCTGTGCAACATTTTCACCATAAATAATACCCATCATCATCAGGACAAAACCAATAATGGAAACCTCAGCAATTTTCCCCGGACGAATAAAACGCATATAAATGCCCATGAAAATCGCAATTGGGATGGTGGCTGCAATACTAAATACGCCCCACGGACTATTGGTTAAAGCTTTCACGACAACCAAAGCGAGTACGGCAAGAATAATCACCATCACGCCCAGCGCACCCAGCATGACAATCACACCAGCAAATGAACCCAACTCTTGTTTTGCCATTTCTCCCAAAGAACGCCCATCACGACGTGTAGAAATAAACAAAACCAAAAAGTCTTGGACTGCACCTGCCAACACCACCCCGACTAAAAGCCAGATCGTGCCGGGTAAATAACCCATTTGTGCTGCAAGAATAGGCCCAACTAAAGGGCCTGCACCTGCAATCGCGGCAAAGTGGTGACCAAATAACACACTTTTATTGGTGGGCACATAATCTAAACCGTCAGCCAAACGATGTGCGGGCGTTAAGCGTCGCTCATTTAACTCAAATACTTTGGTGGCAATAAATAAACTGTAGAAGCGGTATGCAATGCTATAGACACAGACCGCAGCTAAAACTAACCAGACTGCATTGACGTGTTCGCCTCTACTGACTGCCAATATCCCAAAAGATACTGCACCCAATATAGCGACCAAAAGCCATATAATTTTTGAAGTCAGACCTGACTTCGGTTGAACTGTTTCCATGTCAATCTCTCTTCTTGTTACATTTTTTAAGCGTTACTTTTATTGTCGAGATGTAGCTTTATTTCCTAAATCCTTGGTTGATCCTGCTCCTTTTATTTTGATGTCTGCTGCCCTTACATCCATAGTGTGCGCTACCGTACACTTAAATGGAGCACCAACAGTTTCCTATACTTTTCACCTATTCTTTTACCACATAATCAAATCAACAAAAAAGGGGGATGACGCGAATCATCCCCCTCTTTTACTTATGATTTATCAATAAATCACTATGCGCGTTCTAGGTATTCACCTGTACGTGTATCTACACGAACGCTTTCTTCTTGCTGTACGAATAAAGGAACACGTACCACTGCACCTGTTTCTAATTTCGCTGGTTTACCGCCACCACCAGAAGTATCGCCACGTACACCCGGATCAGTTTCGACAATTTTTAATACCACGAAGTTTGGTGCGTTTACAGTTAAAGGCACACCGTTAAACAACATAATGGTACATTTTTCGTTTGAATCATCTTTTAACCATTTTGCAGCATCGCCCATTGCGGTTTTGTCAGCAGCAATTTGCTCAAAAGATACAGGATCCATGAAGTTCCACATTTCGCCATCGTTGTAGAGGTATTCCATTTCTACTTCTACAATGTCAGCTGCTTCTAGTGAATCACCAGACTTAAATGTTTTTTCTAAAACTTTACCAGAACGAAGGTTACGAAGTTTTACGCGGTTAAACGCTTGACCTTTACCTGGCTTTACATATTCATTTTCCATGATTGAACATGGGTTACCATCAAGCATAACCTTAAGGCCTGACTTGAAATCATTCGTAGAATAATAGGCCATGACTGGCACACTCCAAACTGACTAACTTAACTATTTATGTTACAAAGCAAATGACCAACGCAGCTTTGCGATGCTCGCCATCTTGCAACATCTTTTTTCATCGGACGTATTGTAAATGAGCAAGCCATAACGAAGCAATGAAAATCCACTACCGATCACCTCAAGATATCGGTAAAATCAGCTGTTTTGTAATGATTCTGATTCAAAGCGATTAATCATTCGCGGCATTCACGCTCAATGAACAAAGAATTCATCTACGCTAAATAGATCTGTACTTGGTTCCTTTCACCTCATATTTAAATCTTTTCTGGCATGATCAACTACCTGTACCAAGAACAAAACTGGCAATCTCAACTCAGTGACTTGATCACCGACCCACGCGAATTGTTAAATATTTTAGAGCTGTCTGAACAGCAGTTGCTGTCAGGTGCTTTACTGGCATCCAATCAGTTTAAATTGCGTATCCCGCGTGCATTTGTGGCCAAAATGCAAAAAGGCAATCCACTCGATCCTTTACTATTACAGGTTCTGCCGCATCATTTAGAACTGGAAGATCATCCTGGATTTGTGACCGACCCTTTGGGTGAGGAACAAGCCAATCAACAACCTGGAGTCTTACACAAATATAAATCACGCTTTTTGCTGACCTTGACTGGTGCTTGCGCAGTACATTGTCGTTATTGTTTCCGCAGGCACTTTCCTTATCAGGAAAATCTGCCAAAAACTGAAGACTGGGACAATATCCGTAATTACATTGAAAGTCAGCCCGATATTAATGAAGTGATTTTAAGTGGTGGCGACCCGCTCACTTTGTCAAATCGTAAATTAAATATCTGGATTGAGCGATTGGCGTCTATTCCGCAAATAAAATTTTTGAGAATTCATTCACGAGTTCCGATTGTTATTCCCAACCGTGTCGATGAATCGCTGATTTCCTTACTAAAAAATAGTAGGCTGCGTATTATTCTAGTGGTACACTCGAACCACGCATCAGAATTAGATGACTTTACCTGTTCGCAACTTGCCAAGTTAGTCGAACAAAACATCACCGTTCTGAATCAAGCAGTCTTATTAAATGGGGTCAATAATTCTGCTCAGGTCTTGGTCGATTTAAGCTATCGTCTTTTTGATGCAGGGGTGATGCCTTACTATTTACACCTGTTAGATAAAGTAAAAGGAGCGCATCATTTTGATTTAATGCCGCAAGACATTGATCACATCTATAAAGAGCTTTTAGCGAACTTACCTGGCTATTTAGTTCCTAAACTCGTTAGGGAAATTGCGGGCGAAAAAAACAAGACACCGCTTTTTGGGGTTTCAACTTATTGAGTTAAATAACAATCATGAATATGAATACTTCAGATCTTTTTCTAGTTCCCAGCGAACTAAAGCTGGAGCAATTGAGTTTTTGTCAAAATACGGTTAAAAGCATTCAGGCATGGGCAGCGGATTTATCCATTTTACAATTGGGTGATTCTTCCCAAGCTCTATTTAATGCACTTTTAGAAATTTCAGAACTGAAATGTCAGGAAACATTACGTTTTGACTTAATTCAAGCTATTCATCCGACACTTGAAAATGTGCTTACCAGTCTGGAAAAGCATTTTTTCAACCAGGCTTTGATTAGTAATGACCGCAACGATCATATTATTGAACTCGCGCTGTTATTACGCAGTCATTTCGCCAAAGTCTATATTAATATTTCCCGACGTAGCCACCAACAACTCACCCAACAAAAATTTTCTTTATTTGCCTTTAATTTAAAAAAGAACTTACAAACTGCACGAGTTCTATCTAGCTATTATGCTTTACAACAATTAGCTCTACTGCGCTATCAACAACACATGCTTTATAGCCACGCCTTGCCAAATCAGTGGTTAATTGCACACCAACTTTTAGATACAGCCATTCAACAACATTATTATTTAAATAATATTAATCAGTTACAAGGCACACAACATCAACTGATTAATATTGCTCAAGCCTATGCACAGCTGATTTTATTGGAAATTTTCAATACCCATCAAATTCGACCTGCAGAAATTCAAGGCTTATATCTCTGTAGCTTTGATTGGGCAAAACTGATTCAAGTTTTACCCAAAGAAACGACGCTTTCACGTTATGTGGTCGATGCAAGCAAAGATCATCCACCTATTTACAATACGCACCAAAGCCAAGGTTTTCATGCCAATATTTTTATTGCAACTCAACCCCTACTCGATCATTTAAATGAAGCTCAAGGTCGTAAAGGTGAACATTTATCACGCAATGAAAAGCTATTCTTAACCCCTGCTTTGCATTTCCACTTGCACAATATTTTGACCAATACAGCAGAACGTGTGCATGAGCGTTATGAATATTCGGCACGGATTAAAATTTGCTTTGGTTTGACTGTGGCACATTTTTATCTGTCTAATGGTAAAAACTTCAATGAAACGCTGGCTTTGGGCGATAACTACCAATTCCAGAATGAAAGCCAGTTTATCAATGCCATGCATACCAACTCTACGGTAGATATTAGCGCTGTTAAAACCTTAGACCGTGAAGCCAAACAAATTTACAATGCCGATGTTTTAGATATTAGTGTCAATGGCTATCGTATTAAATGGACGGGTGAAACACCGAAAAACCTTAAAACAGGTGAATTTATTCTGGTTCAGGAAAATAGCCAAAGTCCGTGGCGTGGTGGTGTCATTCGCTGGATTAAACAATCTGCTGAAAAAAGCTTAGAACTTGGCTTGGAAATTTTAACCCAAGATATTTACCCTTGTGCTGTTTTTGTTAAAACAGATCGGCATACAGGACATTATCATCCAGCATTATTGGTACAAAGTACGCAGGTCAATGAAGTCAATACCTCATTGATTTTGCCAAGTCTGCAATTATTACGTGACAAACAAACCGTACAGCTACGTTTAGGTGAAGAAGAACTAAAAGTGTTCTTAATTAAGCCGTTATTGATTACCCAAAGCTTTATGCGCTTTGATTTTGAGTTGTTGAATGACCAACAACAGCCTTTACTTGATGGTTTTATTCAGAAACAAGTGAATGAAGTTAAAAATCACGATTTATGGGAAGCATTAAAGTGAGAAATCCATTATTGTCTAAAAAGCTCAAACGTACCGAAACACGTTTACTCATAATCGATGACAACCAAATACGTTTTAATCAAATTTGTGAACAACTCACTGCAAATGAGCACCGTGTTCAGGCTTATCTATTAGATGACATTAAAAACTTTGAAAAACAATTACATTTAACTTGGGATTTGGTGATCTTTGGTCGTGCTTATGACCTAAAAGTCGATCAGGCACTCACTTTAATTCGTGCATCACAGCAACCAAATTTACCGCTACTTTTGCTCAAACCAGACGATTACGATGCCACGCAATACACCAGTTATGTGCGCAAAGGCATCTATGACATTATCAATTTAGATTACCCCGAACGCTTCTATTTTGGCTTAATTCGCGCACTGTCTTTTAGTCGCTTACAGCAGTCACAAGAACAACTTATGACTGAACTGGAAAATGCACAATCACAAGCTCAGGCGTTGGTCGAAGACAGTAGCAAAGCAGTAGCCATTATTCAGGAAGGAATTCATGCACAAGCCAATGCTGAATATTTACAGCTATTTGGTTTAAAAAGTGAAGATGACCTTATTGGCTTGCCATTATTGGATTTATTGCAACCGCAAGATATTACAGATTTTAAATTCCGCTTTAAGAAAGTCAGTCAAGGACAATTTGAACACGGCCGTTTTGATATTCATAGCCAAAACCCGCTATTAGCAAAACAAAACCCGCTCAAAATTGAATTTGTTGGAGCAGCTGACGACGCCATACAAATCACCATAGATATTGAAAATACGGCGCAAAATACTGTCCCTGCTCAAACGACAGCAGACAAAGCAGCGACAAAACCAAGCACCTACCAATTGGTAAATCGCACTTTAGCCAAACAGCCATCTAATGCCAATGCTTTGGTGGTGTTTTCTTTGGCGAACTGCCCTGAATCAATTTTCCAAGCCGACTGGCAAACCACAAAAAATTACTTTACCAACATTCAAAATTTTTTAAAAGAACAGACCAATGTACCATTATTTAATGTGAGTAATGGTTTAGTGGTTGGTTTGTTCCAAGCAGAATCGCCTGCAATTTTAGAATCGAAACTGATTGGCTTAAATTCACTCACGAAACCGCAATTACTTACGGTAGATCAACATACTTACCCACTTAATTTGCGTATTGGTTATGTGCCATTCACTCCAGACATTCAAAATGAAAGCAGTTTTGAGCAACTGATTAGCCAAGGTTTTGCCAACGCATTACCACAACAGCAAGAACAACATAACTCAGGTTTAACCTTAGACTTGTCCTTTGGTGAATCTAACTTAAATGTAATTGAATCTGCTGCAGCTGTACCACAATCGTATAGTGAATCTGCGATTATTGCAGCGATACGTCAAAGTCTTGATCGTGGTGAAATTCATCTGAAGTATCAACAACTTTATGATAAGCAAGACACCAATTTATATACCTATGAAGTAACTAGTGGCTTTATTTTCAATAGTGAATGGAAATCACTGACAGGCTTAATAGATTTGGCTGAAGACCCAGAATTATCCATTAAACTGGATCGTTGGATTTTGGTCGAAGCTTGTAAACAATTGCACAACTTCATCACCCAATATCCTGAAGCGAAGCTGATTATCAATTTAAACAAATTTGTTTTATTACAAGACCGCAGCTTCCCTGAGTTTGTGTCTAAACTGATAACGATTATTGGTAGCCGCCTCAGCCATCCATTAATTTTGCAATTCTCTGAAGAAGACATCAGCCAAAACTTAGGTGATGCGCAGAAACAAATCAGTTTATTACGTCAGCACGGCGCTGAAATTTCTCTGCGTGATTTTGGTCATTCGATTTATAGTGAATCTATCTTGAAACAAGTCGATATTCACTACTTGACCTTGCACAGTGCACTGACTGAAAAACTGGCTGCTGATGACTCGACGCAAGAATTACAGGAACAATTGAGCATTTATAGTGAAATTAAACCTGTAGAAGTGTTATTGCGTGACTTAAATGATATGAACCTGTTTGCGAATGCGTGGAATGTCGATGCGCGCTTTATTCAGGGTGATTATTTCCAGAAAAAACTCGATCATTTAATTGATGTGCAAGACCAATAAGGTCTTGTGCATTAGGGTCTATTTGTAGACCCTAAAATTTAAGGCACAAAAAAACGGGCAATTGCCCGTTTTTTTCGTACTGGATATTAACGTTTGATAGAACGTGACATACCAGCAAAACGTTGTTTGAACTTGTCGATACGACCGCCAGTGTCAACGTTCTTTTGCTTACCAGTGTAGAACGGGTGGCATGCAGAACATACGTCAAGATAAAGAGTTTCTTTACCAACTGCTGAACGAGTTTCGATTACGTTACCGCAAGAACAAGTTGCAACTAATTTTTCATATTTTGGGTGAATATCGGCGCGCATCGTCGATTACTCCTAAGATTTAAGAAGGCTTAAGCTGTCATCGCAATTGGTCACTCTCATTAAAAAAATGAGGACATGCTTTAAAAGCAGACCAACACCACAACAGACCATTCTTTTGGCCCACCGAGACGGATACCGTCAGAGCTAAGCACAACAAGTTGGGCAATATTATACGGAATAAAATATTTTAAAGCTAATTATTCTTAGGAATTTAATTCCTGAGGTTCAGTCGAATCGGGCTGCTTTTCGAGATAATTGGCTATCACACCGCACACCATCAACTGAATTTGATGGAAAATCATGATCGGTAAAACAATCATCCCCAACGGCTGCCCAATAAATAAAATTTGCACCATCGGTACACCACTGGCTAAGGTTTTTTTGGAGCTACAAAAAAATGCGGCAATTTGGTCTTCACGTGCAAAACCCAACCATTGCGGCACAACCCACGCCAACCACATCACAAGGGTCAATAACACGGAACAAGCAATAATCAACAGCAATAAAGTCATACCACTAACTTGATGCCACAATCCTGCTACCACTGCCCCACTAAATGCACCATAAACCACCATCAAAATCGAACCCTGATCAAATACCTTGACCAGCTTTGGTAATTTCAACATCTGAGGAAAAACATAAGGACGTAATAACTGCCCCAAAATAAATGGCACCAATAACAATAAAGTAATTTGAATAATCGAATTTGTCGGGTCAAAACCGTGTTCAGACTGCCCTAAAATAAAGATGCCTACTAAAACTGGGGTAATAAACATCCCAATTAAATTAGAGAATGACGCACTGCAGACTGCGCTGGCAACATTGCCTTTTGCCACTGACGTAAAGGCAATTGAAGATTGCACGGTTGAAGGCAAAAAGCACATGAACAAAAAGCCCCAATACAGCTCCTGCCCGAGCATTGGCACTAGAATTGGCTTTGCCAGCAAACCTAAAATTGGGAATAACGCAAAGGTAAAAGTAAATACCAACGCATGCAATTTCCAATGCATCATGCCCTGAATGACAGCTTCACGTGATAATTTCGCCCCATGCAAAAAGAATAAGATTGCAATGGCAACTGTCGTAATCATACTAAAAACTTCGGCTGCTTGCCCTGACACAGGCACGACACTGGCGAGGATGACTATCACAAACAAAAGAATGGTAAAGCGATCCAATGCCAATAACTTCAACATAAACACATCCTGTATATTCTTTTACTGTTGCAAAAAAGCCCAGCAATTTTTACCTTTCGATAAAGGTATATTACTGAGCAATATTCAAAAAGCGAGCATTTTCAGGCGATGTTCAATATTTTCAAAATGAATACTGAACAACATTCAGTTTATTGCGCCATAAAGGTTTGGTTTTTACTGCTTCACTGATGAAGACTTAGTTATTACGTGCGTTCTGATCTTGCTGAATCAATTCAACTTTATAACCATCTGGGTCTTCAACAAAAGCAATGACAGTTACACCACCTTTCATTGGCCCTGCTTCACGTACCACATTGCCGCCGCGCGCTTTAATTTCTTCACATGCTTTGTAGGCATCGTCTACCGCAATTGCAATATGACCATAACCATTGCCCAAATCATAGCTGTCTGTATCCCAGTTATGCGTCAACTCCAAAACGGTGTGATTTTCTTCATCGCCATAGCCTACAAAAGCAAGGGTAAAACGACCTTCTTCATAATCACGCTTACGCAGCAAAGTCATGCCTAAAACTTCTGTATAAAATTTTAATGATTGCTCTAAATTACCTACACGTAACATGGTATGCAGCATGCGCATGTCATTCATCCTTTTGTTCAATCGGTTTTGCTTGTATGTGTTGATGGTCACGTAACAATTTCGCCACCCACACCACTAAAATTAAAATAGGGATTCCAATTAATGTGGTCATGAGGAAAAAGTTTGGATAACCAATATTGGTCACTATAGTACCTGAATAACCACCTAAAATCTTAGGAGTCAAGGTCATGAGTGAGCTAAAAATTGCATATTGCACAGCAGTAAATGACACACTGGTTAAACTGGATAAAAATGCGATAAAAGCCGCGCCCGCTAAACCTGAAGCCAAGTTATCGACAATAATCGCAAAATATAACCATGCTGTGCTATATGGCTTAATCACCTTGCCCTGAATTTCAACCATATTGTTTGAAGATGATTGAACGATCGGCAAAGGTTGTATATCTACATCCAAAGCATTGCCTTCATGTGTGTTTAAATCGACCTGATAGGTTTGGCTGTGTTGTTGTACTGTTTGCTGTCTATTCAATAATACGGCTTGCAGTTGTTTACTTGGTGAGTCTGCCAAAAGCTGCCCTGCAATCGCTGCCGTAAAAATTCCTTGTGCATCTAGTTTTGCATCAAAATTTTGACCATCTAGCTGCAGTACAATTTTTTGCTGTTCGGTTAAGGCAGGCCCTGCATATTGCCCACGTACGACAATACTGTTGCTGGCTTCATTTTCGCTAATACGATTATCCGAAGTCAGTGGTAAAAACTGGAGTTGTGCAGTTTCAATCTCAGTTTGGTGCAAATACGGCATCGACACTAAACGTGACGGCGTATCGCCCGTTTGGTATTGCGCACGTACCTGAATTTCATCCTGTGTTGCTAAAACCTGACTAGGCACAGCCACTTTCCAATATCCAACTTCATCGGCCTGGGTTTGATATTGTTGTTGCCCCACAGAAACTTGCACATCGCTCAGTTGCTGTCCTGACTTCACCAGACCAATAAAAATAAGATTGGTGGATGATGCCAACACCGCGCCAACAAACATTAATTTCATAATGTTCATACGCTGTGCCAGTAAACCGCCCAAGAAGCCACCCACTAAACTGAAAATGACCCCATAAACCTTAACCGCTTCGGCAATTTGTTCTTTGCTAAAGTTCAAATCCTGATAGAACACATTGGAAATTACACCTGCAATAATGTCTGAAACTCGATAAAAACCAATCAAGAGTAATAACACCAGTGCCAGTTTCATGCCGTAGCGTTTAAAGAAATCTGCAACAGGATGCACCCATGTTTCAAATGCCATCTGTTTATTGACTGCGCCCAATTTGACCAAAATTGTGCCCATGCCTACAGCAGCCGCACCCGATGCAATAAAACGTAAAGCTTCTATAGAAAATAATAAAAATGCATCTTTGAGTTGGAATTGTTGTTTTAAGGCTTCGGTAAAATTACCCGAAAAGACGTAGCACAATACAAAACTGAATACCGCAACAAAAAACACCGTAACCAGACGAAAATAGTCGCGTCGTTGATAATGCTTGCTGACCCGATTCACTTGCGGCTCACGAATCACCAAAGTCGTGATAATGCCAATCAGCATCACCGCAGCCATCGCCAAATAGGTAATTTTCCATGCACTATAAATATAGTTGCCTTTGGCTGTACCTAACGAGGCTGCCAAAAATAAAGCACCTGCCCCTGCGACAATCATCCCAATGCGATAGCCCGCGTTATAGGTCGATGCCAACACGGTTTGCATTTGAGTTTCAGCCAGTTCGATACGGTAAGCATCAATCACAATATCTTGCGTGGCTGCAGAAAAGCCTAGTAATACTGCACCCAATGCCATTTGATATAAATGCGCCTGTCCCAAAGCTGGGTCAGAAAATGCCATCACCGCAATTGCACAAACAATTAAACATTGGGCGATGAGCAGCCATGCCCGACGTCGCCCCAGTTTTTTGGTTAAATAGGGTACGGGTAATTCATCAATTAATGGTGCCCAGACAAATTTAAAGGAATAACCCAAGGCAGCCCAACTAAAGAAAGTGACCGCACTTTTGTCAATGCCTGCTTCGCCCAACCACAAAGATAGACTGGAAAAAATCAGTAAAATTGGAATACCTGCAGAGAAGCCCAAAAACAGCATAATCAGCGCACGACGGTCTAAAAATGCCGTAAATGCAGCTTTCCACCCTGTATTTTGTGCTGAAGTTTGCCCAGTCTGTTGTGTGGTCATTCGATTATTATTTTCTATCAAGTCAAATTGTTGTTATTCAATCGCGGAATAGCTTCTGTTTCAACAGTATTTATGAAATTATCCACAACAGCTTTGTCATTTTGTAGTAAAAATTACGGCTTAGCTTGAATTTTCCGCTTAAACCTGTATACCTTTAAACTTCTAACTGCAATATTTCGTTTTGGATTTCTACAGTGACCCAAAGACTTGATCAAATCACCCCATCAATGACAACCAACACAACAACAGCAGCGCAAGATGAACAACAACCGCTTCTCAGCTCTGCCTTTGAACAAAGCGAAATACAAACGACTTTAGAAAATACACGACTCAAAGCAACACAACTAACCCATATTCCAAATTACGATAACATTCCCGCTTCGACCCGACGCATTAAACCGCTGAATAATTTTTTAGGACAAGATCGGGCACGCGCTTCGGTGGAAGCAGGTATTTCCCTGCCATATTCTGGCTACAATATTTTTGCAGTGGGTACGGCGGGATTGGGCAAACGTACCATGGTCAAGCGTTTGCTGCAGCAACATGCCAAGAGCATGCCCACACCGAATGACTGGGTTTATGTCAATAATTTCAAACACCCGCGCCAACCGATTGCCTTGCAACTGCCTGCAGGTCAAGCGCCTAAATTTCAAAGTTTGTTACATCAAACTTGGCAAACTATTTTAAAGCAACTCGAACGTCGCTTTACCGCAGAAACCTATCACAACCGCATTGAAATGATTCGTCAGCAAGCGGGTGATGAACAGCAACAAGCCTTAATTGAGCTGACCAGTGAAGGTGAAGAACTCGATTTAAAACTGATTGCGCAGGAAGATGAACATTGCTTTGTACCCGTGCATCTGAAAAATGACAAAATGCAGGAAATGTCTAAGGAAGATATTAACGCCTTGGACAGCAAAACCCGTGCAGAAATTGCGTCCAATATTCGTTATATGAATAAAAAACTGGAGCGTTTGGGTTTGCATTTAGGCGATTTAGAAGATGACGCACGTGACAAAGTACAAGACCTGAACCGTGATATTGCCAAACAAGTGGTAATGCCACGCATTGATATTATTCACAATAAATATCCTAGTGTCGAAGGTTTGACTGAATATTTACAATACTATGCCGAAGATATTATTAATAATGTCGAGTTTGTTTTAGAACAGGAAGAAGATGATTTCCGTCCTGGCACCTTTAGCCGTATTCCTGCGCGCTACCAAGCCAATATTATTGTGACGCACAAACCCAACAGCGGTGTACCTGTTATTTTTGAAGATTTTCCAACCCATTACAATTTATTGGGGCATGTAGAACAACTCACGCAAAACGGCACCATTACCACTGACTTCACCTTAATTCGTGCAGGTAGCTTACATAAAGCCAATGGCGGCTTTTTGATGCTCGAAGCAGAGCAGTTACTGGAACAGCCTTATGCATGGCAAGGACTGAAACGCGCTTTAAAATCGGGGCAATTGAAACTTTCATCTTTGGAACACATGCTAACTTTAACAGGCAGCATTTCAATTGAACCACAAGCCATTCCACTAAATATTAAAGTGATTTTACTGGCAGAGCCTGAAATTTATTATGAAATTTTAGAGCTAGAACCCGAACTTGGCAGCGTGTTTAAAATCCGTGCCGACTTTACCGATACATTACAACGTAATGACGAAAACGAGCAGGCATATATGCAGCTGATTGCCGACTATGTGCAATCTGACAAATTATTACCATTTGACCGTTCTGCTTTGGCAGCTTTACTTACTGACTCAAGTCGTCAAGCTGAAGATCAAAGCTCACTCTCCTTACATGCCCTCACCTTGGGGGATTTAATTCGTGAATCGCATCACCATGCGGCACAGGCGGGCGATAAAACGGTTTCCGAACAGCATATCAATACCGCACTGGATCATCGCAAATATCGCTTAGGCTATTTAAGAGAACTGTACTGGCAAGATTTATCACGCGGTACGCAGTTAATAGAAACTCGCGGACATCGTTTAGGGCAAATTAATGCCCTGTCGGTCATTCACTATGCCGATGTCGAGTTTGGCTTACCTTCGCGCTTAACCGCCTCAGTCTATCAAGGCGGCGGCGATATTTTAGATATTGAACGCAGTGTTGAACTTGGCGGTTCTTTACATGCCAAAGGCGTGTTGTTGATGGCCAGTTTCCTCAAAGCACATTTTGGCCGTGAGCAAATTTTACATTTTTCTGCTGCCCTTGCCTTTGAGCAAAGTTATGGTCAGGTTGATGGTGACAGTGCAACAGTGGCAGAGCTTTCTGCTTTGATTTCTGCAATCAGCCAACTACCTATTGACCAATCTTGGGCCATTACAGGCTCCATGAACCAACTTGGTCAAGTACAGCCAATTGGTGGCGTGAATGCAAAAATTGAAGGTTTCTTTGATGCCTGCAAACTGCAAGGTTTAACTGGCAAGCAAGGCGTGATTATTCCACGTCAAAATATGCAGCACCTTATGTTGCGTAAAGATGTGATTGAAGCGGTAGAACAAGGTCAGTTCCACATTCACGCCATTGATACCATTGACCAAGCCTTAGAAATTTTAATGGCGCGTCCTGTGGGTAAACTCACTAAAAAAGGACGTTACAGTAAAGGTTCAATTTACGCTGCAGTGATGGAACAACTTGAGTATTGGCAAGCCATTGAAGATGGTGCTGAAATTGAAGAAGAGCCAAAGAAAAAGAAAAAGTCCAAGAAAGAAAAGGACAAAAAAGACCCAGAGAAAAAGGAAAAAGCGCAAAAAGCCAAGAAAAAACAGAAATCGGCTGAACCATCTGATGCGGCAACTTCTGATGAAGTCACTGCTGAGTCGGCTGAAACTGCTGAACTTGCAACTGAAAGTACTGCGGTAAACTAAGTGCAGTGATTCAAATCAGCTATTCAAGTGAATTCCAGATATAAAAAAAGCGCCAAGGCGCTTTTTTTATATCAACTTTTTTGTATGGATGACTTTGGTCTAGTGTGACCCAAGTCCAATACTTTAAGCTTCAGGTGCTGGGCTGTATTGCTCAACTAAAGGCTTTAACTCACCTTTCTGGAACATATCCAACATAATATCGCTACCACCAATCAACTCACCGTTAATCCACAATTGTGGGAAAGTTGGCCAGTTGGCAATTTTTGGCAAAGTGGTACGAATATCCTGATTTTCTAAAATATTCACATAAGCAAAAGGACGACCAATTTGACTGAGTGCTTCTACTGCGCGCGCAGAAAAACCGCATTGTGGAAATTGTGGTGTGCCTTTCATGTAAAGAAGAACAGCATGTTTAGCAATTTGTTCACGAATTAACGCTTCGGTATCGCGTACTTGTTCAGTCATTGGTAAATCCTCAACTCATCTGTGTGGCATTATACCCAAAACCGAGCAAAACAGTACGTCTAAAGCAATAAATCCAATTTTATTTACAATTAGGCTTTTCATCTGCAGTAGATTTTGCTTATATAAGTTTTTCCCTCCAACCTAACAGATAAGAGTTAGTCATGAATAACATTACCCTTGCTCCTGTGCAAACTGATCAACCATCACATTTGATGCCTGTATTTGGCCGTCAGCCGATCAGCTTTGTCCGCGGTCGAGGTTCTTATCTTTATACTGAAGATGGCACAGAATATTTAGATGCACTTACAGGCATTGCCGTATGTGGTTTAGGTCACGCACACCCTGCAATTACCGAAGCCATTGCAGATCAGGCGGCTACCTTAATTCACACCAGTAACTTGTTTGAAGTGCCGTGGCAGACTGCTGCTGCACAAAAATTGGCGCAAGTTGCTGGCATGGAAGAAGTGTTTTTTTCAAACAGTGGCGCAGAGTCTAACGAAGGTGCAATTAAAATTGCACGTAAATTCGGTCATATGCAAGGCGTAGCCAATCCTAAAATTATTGTGGCCGATCATTCTTTCCATGGTCGTACCTTGGCAACCCTATCTGCAACAGGCAATAAAAAAGTTCAGGAAGGTTTTGCACCTTTGGTTGAAGGTTTTATTCGTGTGCCTTTTGGTGATGTCGAAGCCATTGAAGAAGCTGCGATTCAGTATCCTGATATTGTAGCTATTTTAGTCGAGCCGATTCAGGGTGAAGGCGGTGTGAATACTGCACCACAAGGTTTTAGTTACCTAGAAGATATCCGTCGCATATGCAATCAACACAACTGGCTGATGATGCTAGATGAAGTGCAAACAGGAAATGGTCGTACAGGTAAATTCTTTGCTTATCAACACACCAATATTGTGCCTGACGTTCTGACTACTGCCAAAGGTTTGGGCAACGGTTTCCCAATTGGTGCGGTGATGACACAAGGTCGCGGTGTGGGCGTTCTTACCGCAGGAAATCATGGTTCCACCTATAGCGGTACTGCGCTTGGTTCACGTGTCGTTTATACCGTGATTGACACCATCCAGAAAGAAAACTTGGTAGAAAATGCAGCAAAAATGGGCGGCTATATTGTGGAACAATTGCGTCAACAATTAGCAGACCAAAATGTAAGCGTGCGTGGTTTTGGTTTGATGATTGGTATTGAACTACCAAAACCATGTGCAGAATTGGTTGATATTGCCCGCGATGAATACAAAATGATTATTAACGTAACTGCAGGTTCTGTGGTGCGTTTATTACCAACTTTAAATATTACTCAAGCCCAGGCAGATCAATTGATTGAACGCCTTGTAGCAATGATTAAAAAATTCTTGGGTTAAATAAATCCCTAACAAAAAGCCGCAGTTTGAACTGCGGCTTTTTGCTAACTAAATGGTCGATCAGTATATTATCAACATTCAATTAAGATGCTTCTTGAAACACTCGCCCACCCGGCAATTGAGAAAAATATTGTTTTAAAGCTTCCAAACAGCGATGTACTTTCATCGGTTGCTGTTCGTGCTTAGAAATGATTGCATACAAAGTAAATGCGGGTAATTTCCACTCAGGCAAAATTTCAACCAAACTGCCATTAAGCAAATCTTTTTGAATATCCAAATGCAAAATTCGCGCAAGCCCATGCCCTTGCATACACAAAGATTTAGACACCAACACATTATTGGTCGATAGACGCGAGCCCAACTCTACATCCACATTTTCAGCAGTGCTGATATGCTTAAAATTGAGTTGCTGAAAATTCTTCATAATGGTCAATGGAATTAACTCATGATGTTTTAAATCTTCAGGACGTGAAATGGGCGCGGTTTGATTTAAATAACTAGGTGATGCGACTAAAACTTGGTCAATATGTGCAATAGGAATCACATGCTGGTTTTGATCTTCAATTATTGGACTCATACGCAGCGCAATATCAATACGACCATCAATCAGGTCAATGTATTGATTGTCGGTTTCTAGATGTACAGACAAGCCACGATGGGCAGACAGCCAATGAGAAAGTGCGGGAATCACATGGTTCGCGGCTAATTCTGGAGTGGTGGCAATTCTTAAATCACCGACCAAATCATCTCTTAACTCATTAATGCGTATTTTACCACGCTCAGCAGCGGCGAGCATTTCTTGACAACTGTGGAAAAAAGCTTGTCCTGCTTCAGTCAAACTCAGTTTTCTAGTAGAACGATGCAGAAGCGTGACTTCCATATCTTGTTCTAGTGAACGGATTTGCTGACTGACGGCGCTGGTGGTGATCCCTAAATCACGTGCTGCACCGCTAAACGAGCTTTTTTCAACAACACAAGCAAATACACCCATTGCTCGAAGTTGATCTAACATAAATTCCCTCTGAAATTATAATCGTTGCCCTCATCTATCGATAAAAGCAACTTATTGTATTATACGGTGAAATTTATGCTTTGTATTCGTGATATTTAATTTATTGGTAAAACATTAGTTGGATTGATTGGCTTGCCATCTAGACGTACCTGAAACTCCAACATGGTACGTGTTGCACCAGAAGAGCCCATTTCTGCAATTTTTTGACCCGCTGTTACGTTTTGACCACTGCTCACATTCATCTTACTGTTATGTGCATAGGCGGTGATATAACCATCAATGTGCTTGATTAAAATCAAGTTTCCATATTCTTTTAAGCCATCTGCAGCATAAACCACCTGCCCATCTGCTGCGGCATAAATTGGGTCACCTACATTGCCACCGTAACGAATTCCTTTGATATTACTTGCCAAATTAAACTGTGCAATCACAGCACCTTGAGATGGTTTCACCCAGCGCAATGTGCTGCTACGCACCGGTGTACTTGGTGTTGTTGAGCTAGTGGTCGTGGTTGTAGTCGATGTTACCGGTGCAGGTGTCGTTGGTAAAGTGACTGTTTGACGTTGAATTGGTGCAGCCTGCGTTACAGGGCGAGTGCTTGTTGTACGTGGTGCATTGCCCGCTTTCAAACGAATCGACTGCCCGACATAAATACGATACGGCGGTGCAATATCATTCATTTCTGCAATGCTGAGATAGCTCAAACCATAACGTGCAGCGATACCACTTAAAGTATCACCTGAACGTACAGTATAAAAATTCGGCGCTGTTGCATAACGTGCAGAATTATTCACTTGAGGTTTAGAGGCACAACCACTCAACACGACGGTAGCCACAACAGCACTTGATAACACTAAGGTTTTCAACAATGCTGTTGGTGTGCTAAATAAACGATACTGAAACACCACAGGCATTCTTTCCTCTCTACAAATTCTAAATATTTTCTATTGCGCTAAGAGTAGCAAAAAAGTCCTTGTAATGAGGCTTACAAGCTACTTTTTCACAAAGTTATAACATTAGTTAGCCAATTTGGGAAAATTGACTGTGCAATGATTGCAAAACGTCATAATTGGTGGCATCCATCTGAATTGGTGTCACGCTGACATAGCCATTTGCTACCGCAAAAAAATCAGACTCAATTTCAGTTAAGCCTTTTTTCGGTGCAGCCACTGCCTCGCCCGACAAACCAATCCAATACACTTGACGCCCTCGTGGATCGACCTGACTAGTAATTGGCTTAGATTGGGTACGCTGTCCTTGATAGGTAATTTTTGTGCCCTGCAACACTGGCACATCTGGAATATTCACATTAAAAATATGTCGTGCAGGTAAACTTGGTAAACCTTGAGCAATAAAGTCATGTACCCACTGCGCTGCCTGCATATAATCTTGCGGATGCTGATAAGCACGTACATTATGCCCTGCAAGTGATACCGCAATCGCAGGCTGTTTCATCAAACGTCCTTCAAATGCCGCACCGACTGTGCCTGAGTACAGTACATCATCCCCTAGATTTGCACCGCTGTTAATGCCGCTGACCACCAAATCAAATTCGAAATCGAACAATCCATTCATCGACAAATAGACACAGTCTGCAGGTGTACCATTCACTGCCCAGACATCTTCAGCAATTTGCACAGGACGTAATGGTCGGTCTAAAGTCAGCGCACTCGAAAAACCACTGCGTTCACTTTCGGGTGCAACAATCACCACGCGACCCAAAGGTTTTAAGGCTTTCGCCAAAGCTTGGATACCAGGTGCAAACACGCCATCATCATTGGCTATCAAAATATTCACAGAAAAATCTCAGATAAAACAAATATAAAGGTTATATACTAAAATATAGCAACGTCGGTTCAATCTTAAACTTGTTTGTGCCTGATTCATGCCTAAGCACATTTAATAAGCACACGACAACAAAATGACTGATCAGCACATTTCATTGAAATATACAAAAGATTATATATATTTAGCGCTTAACATCCATCCAAAAATATATGTGATTCTCATGATTTTAGCTTTGTCATTTCGTCGTTTATTGGGTCTAGGTTTTGCTGCTGTATTAACGCAGTCTGTAATTGCAGAAGATTTGACTGCAGCAGAAGCCAATACGATTGTGAAAGAAGATGTTGCAGCGGCACAAGTCATGACTGAAATGTGCCCTGCACTGATTGGAAAAAATGCAAAATTAGATGCCAATATTCAAGCACTGATTCAAACTTATCTACAAGATTATTCAGAATCGAACATGACGCTTGCCAAACTACAAGCCGACGCAGAATATCAATCCGTTTTAGCTGAAGCGCGTGAAGCAGCAAAAGATACAGCCAAAGAAGAGCAAAAAGTAGTGTGTCAGGAAGCTTTAGAATTAGCACTTTAAATCACATGATTTAAATACTATTTTGAGCCTGTAAATAATTTTGCATACTCACCCTTTAAGGCAAACTTTCAAAGTTTGCCTTAAATTTTATGCTTAGTTTTTATATCTGGTATTTTTCCACTATTATTTTACGCTTTATATCAAGCCACTGATTTTCAAATTTCAGACTTTAATCTTCACTTTTTATACATGATTTGCGCTCAGATCACACAGCTTTAATACATTTTCACTCTTTCAATTCGCAAATAAATGATTCATCTTATAAGCACTTAAATGAATCGGTAGATTCAGTTCAAACAATATTTAAGGTACTTGATATGCAATTTTCTGGCTTAAAAAATTCACGTGCAGTTCATTTTTTTGGCGCAGTTGCGCTCAGTTTGGGTTTAAGTCAAGCCGCAATTGCGCAAGAAGAAAATATTGAAGTGACGCCATTACAACAAGTGACTCAGCAAGAATTAGCCGCTATTTATGTGTTATCTGAAGTTTGCCCTTCACTAGTCAAAGAACAAGATCAATTTCATCAGGGTTATACAAAACTTGCCCAAGAATATATGCCTAAAGAAAAAGACGCTGTTACTGCCTTAAGTAAACTCAGCAAACAAAAAAGCTTCCAGCCAATTTTAAAAGAAGCCCGTGCCGATGCCAAAGCTGCTGGAACAGCCAAAAACCAAGCAATTTGCCAAGAATTGACAGCATATAGCAGATAATACAATTTGGTTACAATACTTTTATCAATAAGCCGATTTCTCCCATAGAAGTCGGCTGAGCTTTGCCCTAAAATGCTAGCTCTTTTGTGCATACCTCAAGTATTGGAACCTCTTAGAATGACCCCAAAAAGCGCCCTTGCTGCATTATTACTATTACCAAGCTTTTCTTATGCAGCAACTGTCTTAGCTACACCACCAGAACTCAATAACAAATCATACGTTTTGATGGATTATGAGACGGGACAAATTTTAGCTTCAAAAAATGAAAACGAAAAACTCGCCCCTGCCTCAATGACCAAAATGATGACTAGTTTCATCATTGAACAAAAGTTATTAAAAGGCGAACTCACGGAAGATGAACAAGTCCGCATGAATGAGTCTGCATGGTGTCGTGGCAGCAGCACAGAATCATGTATGTATGTTCCTTTAAATGGCACAGCAACCGTACTTGAAATGCTACGCGGAATTATCGTGCAATCGGGCAACGATGCATCTAAAGCCATGGCAGAGCACATTGCAGGTAATGAAGGCACATTCGTTCACATGATGAATGAAGAAGCCAAACGTATTGGCATGAGCAATACCCAGTTTATGAACTCTACGGGTATGCCTGCTGAAGGTCACTTTTCTACCGCAAAAGATATGGCGACTTTAGCGCAGCACATCATCCATGACAGCTCAAAATACTACCCAATTTATTCTGAAAAAGAGTTTTCTTTTAATGGAATTAAACAAGGCAACCGTAATGCCCTGTTATATACCGACCCAAGCGTGGATGGTTTAAAAACAGGTCATACCAACGAAGCGGGTTACTGCTTAACCACTTCATCTAAACGTGGCCCAATGCGTTTAATTTCGGTGATTTTTGGTGCGCCAACCATGCAAGCTCGTGCAACTCAAACTCGTGAATTGTTAGCTTGGGGTTATGCAAACTACGAAACTGTACGTGTACAGCCTGCCAACCAAGTCTTAGCTAAAGCAAAAGTATGGTACGGTAAAAGCAAAGAAGCACAAATTGGTTTGCCAGAAAACTTTAACGTGACCATGCCAAAAGGCAAAGCCAACCAAATTAAAACTCAATTGGTGGTTCAACCTAAATTGACTGCTCCTTTGAAAAAAGGTCAAGTGATTGGTAAATATGTCGCAACCTTAGATGGTAAAGTGATTGCTGAAAAACCATTGGTGGCGTTGCAGGAAGTGGAAGAAGCGGGTTTCTTTGCACGTATGCTAGACCATATCAAACAATTCTTTAGCAACTTATTCTAAGATTCATAAGCTTAGACTAAAGCGCAAAGCACACATGCCCGCATGTGTGCTTTTTTATTTTATACTGTCCTCAATCCTAAATTTATAAGCTAAAGATTTGTCCATCATGAAAAAAAATGTGCGTGCTTATTTAGAGCAAACCCCAAAAATTGACGCAAGCTGTTATGTAGATGAATTGTCGGTGGTGATTGGTGATGTGCATTTGGCCGCAAATGTATCGGTTTGGCCATTTGCCGTGATTCGTGGTGATGTTAACCATATTCGGATTGGTCAAAATTCCAATGTGCAAGATCATGCCATGCTGCATGTTAGCCATAAAAAAGCCGACAAACCTGAAGGTTCACCGCTGATTATTGGCGAAGATGTCACAGTTGGACATGGTGTGACCTTACACGGCTGCACCATTGGCAATCGGGTGTTATTGGGCATCAACACAATTGTTTTGGATGATGTCATTATTGAAGATGATGTAATGATTGGCGCAGGGTCTTTAGTGCCACCGCGTAAGCGTTTGGAAAGTGGCTATTTGTACGTGGGTAGCCCTGTGCAAAAAGTTCGTCCTTTAACCGACAAGGAAAAAGAGTTTTTGCCTTATTCTGCACGGCACTATGTAAAAGTGGCGGGGAATTATCAATAATCCACCCCTCAAAGTTCTTTTTGATTGTTGTAATTTGAGGGATTACACGTTCTGCACCGTTAATTTTAAACTCAGTGTATGAATGACATGATTAATCTTATCAAATCGAGAGGCTGAATCTTGACTTAGAGTTTTATACAAAGCTTTACGGTCAATATCTGCCTCTTTTTCTATTTGTGCAATAGCTTTGACTTTGGCAACAACACCTAGCGCAAATGAGATCACATCCAGCATCACCAAATGAATCAAAGAACAAAGTACCCCTCACATCTTCCCACAACTACACAAACCTACATTTACAGTTTTAAAGAAATCCCCTTTCAACATAGCCACATCCCCCTAAATTTTGTAGAATATGCGTTTTACCCCATGGTGCTTTTCAATGACCGCTTGGACTGCTCACGTTACTGTCGCCACCGTTATCGAAAAAAACGGAAAATTCCTGTTTGTTGAAGAACATACAGAAGGTGTGACGCATAGCGTGTTTAATCAGCCTGCAGGGCATGTTGAAGCTGGCGAAAGCTTAATTGAAGCAGCAATACGTGAAACCATGGAAGAAACTGGGCATCGGGTGAAAATTAATGCCTTACTCGGTATTTATAGCTATACTCCGCCTATGTTTCCTGACCGCACCTATTATCGCTTCTGCTTTCTAGCCGAATCGCTGCAACATGATGCGCAAGCCCAGCTCGATCCCGATATTATTGGTACAGTATGGATGTCTGCAGACGAACTGGCTGAATCAGCACGTGCCCGAAGTCCGTTGGTACTGAAAGCGGTTCAAGATGCGCTCAGTGGTCAATCTTATCCTTTATCGCTCATTTACGAGCACCAAAATTCTCCCCTTATTTCTAGTTTGGATGCCTAATCCTATGCAACAACGTGTCATCGTCGGTATGTCAGGTGGTGTAGATTCATCTGTTTCTGCTGCACTTCTACTTCAACAAGGTTATCAGGTTGAAGGGCTTTTCATGAAAAACTGGGAAGAAGATGACGGCACTGAATATTGCACCGCGATGGAAGATCTTGCCGATGCGCAAGCGGTGTGCGACAAGCTAGGCATTAAGTTGCATACAGCCAACTTTGCGATGGAATATTGGGATCGGGTTTTTGAGCATTTTCTTGCCGAATATGCCGCAGGACGCACGCCAAACCCAGATATTTTATGCAATAAAGAAATTAAGTTCCGTGCCTTTTTAGATCACGCCATGAATTTAGGCGCAGATTTTATCGCCACAGGTCACTACGCTCGTCGTGGTGGAACGCAGTACAACTCCAAAGGTGAAGCATACGCTCCACTGTTACGTGGTTTAGATAAAAATAAAGATCAAACCTATTTCTTACATGCAGTGCATGGTCGTGAAATCAATAAAACCTTGTTCCCTGTGGGCGAAATTGAAAAGCCGCAAGTCCGAAAAATTGCCGAAGAACTAGATTTAGTCACTGCCAAGAAAAAAGACTCGACAGGGATTTGCTTTATTGGTGAACGTCGCTTTAATGATTTCTTAAAACAATATTTGCCTGCTCAAGCTGGAAAAATTGTTTTAGACGATGGCAAAGAGGTTGGTGAACATCACGGCTTAATGTACTATACGCTCGGTCAGCGTGGCGGGATTGGTATTGGCGGCTTAAAAGGTGTTGCTGAAGGTGCATGGTTTGTCCTGCATAAAGATATTGAAAACAATCGTTTAGTGATTGGTCAAGGTCATGAACATCCACTCATGCAAAGCACTATTTTATGGAGCGAAGCAATTGATTGGGTGGCAGGTGAACAAGAAATTCCAGCGTCAGGCTTCCGTTGTACTTGTCGCACTCGCTATCGCCAAGATGATCAGGACTGTGTAATTTTCAATGATGACAGCATGCCTGGCGGTGTACGTGTGGAATTTGATGAGCCACAACGTGCAGTCACTCCTGGTCAAAGTGTCGTATTCTATTCAGGCGAAGTGTGTTTAGGTGGTGGTGTGATTCACCATACCAATGCACCTAAACCCGATTTTATTTAAGGATTGTTTTGGATGACAGAGTTACCGTTTCAACAGTCACCAACTCTGAATGTTCGCCAAAATCGTGCCTTGGCGTTAGCGGGTGTGTTTCAAGCCACCCAGCTCACGCACATGACTGCACTCACAGGCAGACAAAGTATTGGTGAAAGCGGTAACTTTTATTTTGAGCAATTGATTAAAGCCAGTTTAAATATCCGTCCAAGTAGCAACCACAGTTCGCAAACTTTGGATTTTTTTAATCATTTGGCCGATATTTCTTTGGGTTTAAAAACGCTAGAAAGCAGCATCAACCAACCTTTTAATACTGCTCCTAAATCGCGTTTACCTAAACTATCCAATACCAAACTACCCATGTCGTATGCGATGGCACTCTTACAATTAGAAAAGAAAGTGTATAGCAATCCTAAATACGTCGAAATTATTGAGCAGTCACAGCAAAAAATCTTAAAACAACTTTCATTTTTTGATCATAACTATTTGCATCCCAGTATTATTGCCAATTTAGCCCAAACTTATGTCGATACTGCGGGACAAATTAACCCGCGCATTATGGTACGTGGCAATGCAGAAGCATTTAAGGATTCTGCACATACCAACCGAATTCGAGCTTCGCTTTTTACAGGCTTACAAATGGCACACCTTTGGCGTCAACTTGGTGGCAGTTCATGGGGCATGGTATTTAGCAAACGTAAATTATTACGTGATATTCAAGATCTGGCGCGTTTACAGTATCAGGTGGTTTAAACCATGCTGAACACGCTTTTGTTTTAGGTTTAATTCCAAAGTTTAAGGAATCGATATGAACGCTTTAACCGCACTTTCTCCATTAGATGGGCGCTATGCAAGCAAATGTGATGCACTCCGCCCTTTCCTCTCTGAGTTTGGTTTAATCCATGCTCGTGTGACTGTTGAAGTGCGTTGGTTACAAGCGCTTGCCAATCGTCCTGAAATTACCGAAGTACCTGCTTTCAGTGCTGCAACGAATGCTGCATTAGATGCAATTGTTGCAGATTTCTCTGAAGATGATGCCAACCGCATTAAAGAAATTGAACGCACCACCAACCATGACGTAAAAGCAGTTGAATATTTCTTAAAAGAAAAAATTGCCAACATTGATGAGTTAAAAAATGCAGGTGAGTTCATTCACTTTGCTTGTACTTCAGAAGACATCAACAACTTGTCACATGCTTTAATGCTTAAAAATGGTCGTGAAGTATTGGTTGCAGCGATGCAGCAAATCATTGATTCGATTGTTGCATTGGCAGAAAAACACGCAGATCAACCAATGTTGTCACGTACTCACGGTCAAACTGCAAGCCCAACAACTTTGGGTAAAGAAATGGCAAACGTGGCATATCGTCTTGCACGTCAAATCAAACAGTTCAAGCAAGTTGAGCTTTTGGGCAAAATCAATGGTGCAGTAGGTAACTACAACGCTCACCTTTCTGCATACCCAGAAATCAACTGGCCTGCACATTCTCAAGCATTTGTAGAGTCTTTAGGTTTAAGCTTTAACCCATACACGACTCAAATTGAGCCACACGACTATATGGCAGAATTGTTTGATGCGCTACGTCGTTTCAACACCATTCTAATCGACTTCAACCGTGACGTTTGGGGCTACATCTCACTTGGTTTCTTCAAGCAAAAACTGAAAGAAGGTGAAGTTGGTTCTTCAACCATGCCGCACAAAGTAAACCCAATTGACTTTGAAAACTCTGAAGGTAACTTGGGTATCGCCAATGCAGTCTTGGCTCACTTAGGCGAAAAATTACCAATCTCTCGCTGGCAACGTGACTTAACTGACTCGACTGTATTGCGTAATATGGGTGTTGGTTTTGCACAAAGCTTGATCGCATTTGAAGCTTGCTCTAAAGGTATTGGCAAACTTGAATTGAACGCACAACGTATTCTTGAAGATTTAGACAATGCTCAAGAAGTATTGGCTGAGCCAATTCAAACTGTGATGCGTCGTTATAACATCGAAAAACCATACGAAAAATTAAAAGCTCTTACACGTGGTCAAGCTATGACACGTGACATGATGCTAGATTTCGTGAATGGTAATGAGTTGGAAGGCGTTCCTGCAGCAGATCGCGCACGTTTAGCGACAATGACGCCTGCAACTTACACAGGTAATGCAGCTGAACAAGCAAAACAAATTCAAGATTTAATTGCTAAAATCTAATTTGTAAAAGCATTCATCACAATACAAAAATGCGAAGCTTCGGCTTCGCATTTTTATTAGAATAACCCCAGTTACGGATAAGCCAAAGATTTAATCACATGAATTTTAGGCTTATTCTTTTGGCAAAGTTGATACGCACATAGTGAAGAAAATACGCCTGCTAAAAAACCAGCAATCGAACGATGTTTACTCGTAACTAAGTGATATTTTTCTTTCAATAATCCTATCAATGTTTCAATTCTTTTACGTTGTCGTAGATGAAATTCATCAGAAAATGGCAATAAGGTCACTCTCATATTTTTTCTTGGATAAGTAATTAAATCAATGCCTTGCTCTTTAAGTGTTTCTTTCAATGGTTGGCTAATGTA
>NZ_VPEY01000040.1:0-10182 GCF_013416935.1 Acinetobacter sp. YH1901141
GCTTGGCCAGAAAAATGAGTCGTTCTCGCTGTTCTAAACTAAGTGGTACAGAAACAATTCGAGGCATGTGTGAACATCTGTTAACTAAAAAAACTTTTTCGCATGATTAGTTATTTTTGTCAACTTAAAAGAGGCCTTTGAGCCTTTACAAAACAGCCGCCGTCGCCGTGATGTTTCCATTATTAAAAAGCGCCAGACTGATGATCAGGTATTGAAACAGGCACGTCAACTCACCCAAGACCTATTCTCGGCTATGGGACCAGCGACAGAAAAAGAGCTATTTGAATTCTATACCCAACATTTTAAAAACTGGTTAGCCAACTTTAAGTCGTATAAGAGTAAAACTGATGTCGGGCAGTTCCCGGGCAAGAAAGTGATTGAAAAGTCGATTCTGACTTTGGAACGTCTGCTGGCGAATAGCGACAGCTTCGATTTCTTTAAAGCGGTGGTTGAGAACAAGAATGACTATTTGGATCTGGAAGAAGACTATCGTGACATTCATGAATTCTTCAGCAACCAGATGCCAAGCTGGCAACAACTGCAACAGGCTCTACGTCATTTTGAGAAAAACAAACAGGCGCTGGGCAGTGATGAGGTGGCAAAAAAAGCCCTGTCTGAATTACATCGTATTGCCACCCTTGAATCGCCCTATGGCCTGTTAAATAAAGTCGCTGATTTGGTTCGCACAGTGGAAAGCGTCAATGAGCAATTGCTGACTGAGAAGCGCAATCAAGCGATAGAACACATTGATGACAAGATCAAGCAGTTAGAAGCCGAGATTAAAAACAGTGGCATCGCTAGCGCTGAGCTGAGTAACAAGCTATTACGCCCACTACAACTGCTAAAAACGGATATTGAAGTGGAAACTAGCCTGTCCACCATCTATATGCTGCAAACCCAAACCGCCGTCGAGCGTTTTGATGAAGCCTTGTATGAGTTGGAAAGCGAAGTTCAGGCGGAAATCCAGCGTCAGGCCAAAGCGGCACAACTGGCTCAGAGCAAAGCCGAGAGTGTAACCAACACTGCAACCACCTCCAGCCCAGTTACATCAACACCTGCTGTGAGTCCGGTACAGCCTGCGACAGCCGTAGTGCCACCGAAACCTGTTGTCGAAGTCGATGTCGCCAGCATTTACAGCAAAAGCTCAAGTAGTGTCTATCTGGAAACAGAAGAATCAGTGGATCAGTTTGTAGACGCACTCAAAGCTGAACTGAAAAAAATCGTGAGTGATAAAAAGCGTGTGCGTATCCGCTAACTCGGGTTAGGGATATCGGCATCAGTCATTAATTAAAGGTTTAAAGATGAATACCAGTCATATTAAAAAATACGCACCGCAAGCACGAAATGATTTTATCGCAGCGATGCGCAAGCAGGCCGCCAAATACGGCATCACCGCAGACAGCATTTTACCGGCAGAACAGAAAGGCGACTTGCTGCTGATTGGCGATCAGGTTTTTCCGCTATCAGTCATGAAACCACGTGACAAGCTGATCAAACGCATTCAAACTAGCAGTTTTGAGCAAACCATTGATTATATCGCTTACAGTTGGTTTAACCGTCTCTGTGCGATTCGCTACATGGAATGCAAAGGCTTACTGGATCATGGTCGCCGTGTACTCAGTAGTGCCGATGGCAGTGCAGGCTTGCCGCAGATTCTGGAAGAGTGTCTGGATATTGACCTACCAGGTTTAGATGCCAGCCGTGTGGCTGAACTCAAACTGGATGGCAATAAAGACGAAGAACTGTACCGTGAGCTGTTACTGGCCCAATGTCATGCGTTGAATCAAGTCATGCCACTCCTGTTTGAACAGGTTTCTGATGAGTCAGAACTGTTACTACCTGACAATTTAACCAAAACCGATTCCTTGATCCGTGATTTGGTGAGCAGCATTCCGGAAGAAGACTGGTCGGATGTGCAAATTATTGGCTGGCTGTATCAGTTCTATATTTCTGAAAAGAAAGATCAGGTGATTGGTAAAGTCGTCAAGAGTGAGGACATTCCTGCCGCGACACAGCTATTTACCCCAAACTGGATTGTAAAATATTTGGTACAGAACAGTGTGGGTCGTTTATGGCTGATGGCACAGCCTGATAGTACGCTTGCCAGTGAATGGGAATACTATATTCAGCCAGCGGAACAAAGTGATGAAGTTAATGCACAGCTGAAACAACTGATTGATGTGCGGATTAGTGAAGATGGCGATACCTTAAACCCTGAAAGCATTACAGTACTCGATCCGGCCTGTGGTTCGGGGCACATTCTGGTGGAAGCTTATGACTGCTTAAAAGCGATTTATTTAGAACGTGGTTACCGCAGCCGTGATATTCCACGTTTGATTCTGGAAAATAACCTGTACGGCATTGATATCGATACCCGTGCAGCACAGCTCGCTAGCTTTGCACTGCTGATGAAAGCACGTGAGGATGACCGCCGTTTATTTAGCAATCCACCGAAGCTGAATATTATTGCGTTACAGGATAGTCAGCCAGAACGTTTAGATGCATTCAGTCAGGACTTGGTAAGTACCGGTATTGCACAGACAGATTTAAAGGAACTGCTGGATTTATTTGAACATGCCTCAACGTTTGGTTCTTTGATTCAAATCCCTCAAGCATTTTCTAGAAAGCTGCCTGATTTAGAAACAAAGCTGAATACAGCATCAGAGTCTGGGGATATTTTTGTGCAGCAGTCAGCACAAGAGTTATTGCCTTTAGTACAACAAGCCAAATTACTCGCTAAACAATATGATGCTGTGATTGCGAATCCGCCGTATATGGGCGGTAAGGGGATGAATCCAGCACTTAAAGATTTTGCGAAAAAGAAATTCCCTGACAGTAAGTCAGACCTATTTGCCATGTTTATTGAACGTGGGTTTGAATGGTGCAAAGACAGTGGCTTTAACAGTATGGTCACTATGCAAAGCTGGATGTTCTTATCGTCTTATGAAGCGATGCGTGAAAAACTATTAAAAGATCGTACAATTCAAACTATGGCACATTTAGGTGCAAGAGCATTTCCAGAAATATCGGGTGAAGTGGTACAAGCGACTGCATTTGTGATGCAAGGTAAACATTTGAATGGGTTCAAGCCAGTATTTTTTCGACTTGTGGATACAGAGCAGGATCAAAAAGAAAATGAATTAAAAGCAGGACTAAATCGCTTTGATTCAACGATTCAAGATGACTTTAAGAAAATTCCAAGTAGTCCTGTAGCTTATTGGGTTAGTGATAGATTAAGAAATTCTTTTATAACCAATCCAGCTCTTCATACTATAGCTCTTCCGAGAGCAGGTATGATTACAGGAAATAATGCCATATTTGTTAGGACATGGCATGAGGTTTCAATTTCAAAAATAGGTCTAGGTTTTGAAAATCGGTCTTCGGCACAGTTAAGCAGAAAGAAATGGTTTCCGTATCAAAAAGGTGGATCTTTTAGAAAATGGTATGGAAATTATGAGTACGTTGTTGATTGGTTTGATGATGGTAACAAATTAAAAACCTTAACAGACTCAAAGGGTAAAGTGCCTGCACATGCGTTTAATGAGGATTATATTTTTAAACCAAATGTAAATTGGTCAGCAGTCACTTCTTCTTTGTTTTCAGTGCGTATAACTGATAAAGGATGTTTATTTGATGCGGGGGGGTCGGCGGCTTTTCCTAAAACACAATACATTCCGATGTTAGCTGGCTTTCTTAACTCGCCTGTTTGTCAAATTTTATTAGGTGCAATTAATCCAACATTAAATTTCCAAGCTTGGAATATTGGTAATTTGCCAATTATTAGTGAAAATAATGAATTGTTCAATTTGATAACAGAATTGGTCGAAGTTGCGAAACAAATATCTAAAAATGACTGGGACTCTTACGAAATCTCATGGGATTTTACTCAGAACCCAATTATTCGTACCGAACAGCCGAACCTAGAACAAGCCTTTAACACATGGCAACAGCAAAATGCTGACGCCGTCGCTGAAATGAAACGTTTGGAAGAAGAAAACAACAAGCTGTTTATTGAGGCTTATGGTTTAGAGGATGAATTGACACCAGATGTACCCGATGAACAAATCACCCTAACCCGTGCCGACCGTGAAAAAGACAGCCAGCGTTTAGTTTCTTATGCACTTGGTTGCATGATGGGACGCTATAGCCTAGATGAACCTGGCTTGATCTATGCCCATGCAGGCAATCAAGACTTTGATCCTAGTCGTTATCAGACATTCCCAGCCGATGCTGACGGTATTATTCCACTCACCGAAATGCACTGGTTTGAAGATGATGCTACACACCGTATCCAAGAGTTCTTAACTGCAGTGTGGGGTAAAGACACACTAGACGCTAATATGCTGTGGTTGGCAGAAAGCTTGGATAAAAAAGCTAGTGAAACCGCTGAAGACACCATTCGCCGTTATCTTGCTAGTAAATTCTATAAAGACCACATGCAAACCTATAAAAAGCGTCCGATCTACTGGTTATTTAGCAGTGGTAAACAAGGCGCTTTCCAGGCGTTGGTGTATTTGCACCGCTATAACGAAAGCACCTTGGCGCGTATGCGTACTGAATACGTCATGCCACTGATTTCCAAAATGGCTGCTTATGCTAATTCTCTAGAAACAGCAAAAGAAAGTAGTGACTCTGCGGCTGAAATCAAACGTATCGAGAAAAAACTGCAAGATTTGCATAAGCAACAAGCTGAACTCAGTACCTTTGAGGAAAAGCTGCGTCACTATGCCGATCAGCGTATTTCACTGGATCTAGATGATGGGGTGAAAGTGAACTATGGCAAGTTTGGGGACTTGTTGGCTGAAGTGAAAGCTGTGACGGGGGAGAAATAATGAATAGCTTTTCTTCCACACTAGATCATGCAGAGGTGGTTGCATGAACTTAAGTCAACTTCAACAAGGCCTGGAACAAGCCTTTTATACTGAACAGCATCGAATTGTCTTTTGGTACGATGCAGAACAGTCATTTACTGAAGAAATCAAAGCCCTAGAGCTAAATGATGTCCAGATTCTGAATATGGCAGAAGAATCCAGCCTTGCGATTAAGCTTAAACTGGAACTTGAGGATCAGCAGGGTAAATACTTGCTGTATTTCCCAAGCCCTGAGCCTGAAACCGAAAAAGACTGGTTACTGGACATCAAGCTGTATTCACGCAGCTTCTATGCCGATCGTTTCTCGATTATTTTCAATGAGCTCGGTTTACAACAACAAAGTTTAAGAGAACATCTGGCCAAACGTGAAGAGTTCCTCAAAGCCAAAGCCCGTCTGAGTACATTGAAACGCTATATCCAGTCTGATGCAGATGAACAGGATCTGGATATGGCCATGATTGCGGCTGTGGTCAAGGCTGACAGTGCCGAACTTATGCATATCGTTCTGGCACTGGCAGATGAAATGGTACAGCAGAATCTGAGTCTGGAAGTCAATCCAGACTCCTTTGCTGAACTGGAAAAGTTCCAACTGGTGCCAGCTTTAGTCACCGCATTACAGGCGGAAATTGGTTATCCAGCATCGGTTGAAGAATTGAATGGGGAAGTGCCATTCAAGCTCGGTACGTTCTTTATCCGTTTGATGACTACAGGTTTCTGTGAAAGCTTGGGCGATGTACCGGTATGGGCTCAGGAACTGGTGATGTCATCCGTCAGCTCCCGTGCGACGGCTAGAGCCTTTTTGTCGCGCTGGAGAGACAGTTCTAAATACTACCCAACCTTCGATACACTCTCCCAGAGCGTGGCCAATGCACTGCGGATCCAAGAAAAGGTCGGGGCTTTTGATCTGGAGCAGCTGCTCGATGTCATGACCTTTGAAGTGATTGAACAAAAGATCATTGTTGATTTGGCCAGTCATATCCCCGCAGCAGCCAAAGCTGAACTGGAACATTTCAGAACGATTATTTCTACCCGTCTGGATGGCTATTGGGCGTCCAAGCATAAGGACGATGCAACCCGCCGTAAATACCGTACCGTCTATACAGCGTTGCAGGCAGCGATTGAGCTGTTCAGCCTGCGACAGCAGTTTGATTCCGGGTTTTATTTCGACTCCAGCGAAGCTTTGTATAAAGCCTACAAGCAGGAGCTGTATCGCTTTGATCTGGCCTACCGCCACTACAGTGCTGCTTCTCAACGCGCTCATGTCGATATCCTGAAAAAACTCGATGAAGAAGTCGAAAATTGCTATTCCTACTGGTTTATTGACCACTTGGCACGAAACTGGGGAGAGCGGATTGAAGCTGAGCAACGCTTGAATGTCTGGAAAATGGCAGATATCCCAAACCAGCAGAACTTCTACGATATTCACGTCAGACCCTTACTCAGTTCTGCAACGAAACGCCGTATTGTGGTAATTATCAGTGATGCTTTTCGCTATGAAGCTGCGGTAGAGCTGCGTGATCGTATTAATGAAAAGCGTTATTCCGAAGCGACCTTGTCTTCACAGCTGGGCGTTGTCCCAAGTTACACCACACTTGGCATGGCCTCGTTATTGCCGCATCAGACTTTGGAGTACAAAGAGGCCGCAGGGGATGATGTTTTAGTAGATGGGCAGTCCAGCAAAGGGACTGCAGCACGATCCAAAATTCTGGCGGCCTATAATGGTCTGGCAGTCACCGCTGAAATGGTAAAAGGCTGGTCGCGTGATGAAGGCCGTGAAGCGCTGAAAGACCATGAGCTGATTTACGTTTATCACAACGTGATTGATGCACGCGGTGACAGCGCCTCGACAGAATCAGAAACCTTTATGGCGGTAGAACATGCCATTGAAGAGCTGACCGAACTCAGCCGCAAAATCTTAATGCACTTCAATATTTCTACCCTGTTGATTACAGCCGACCATGGCTTCCTGTTCCAGCAAAGTAAACTGGAATCTGCGGATCGTTCAAGCTTGACTGAAAAACCTGCCAATACATTGAAGAGCAAAAAACGCTATGTGATTGGGCATGGTTTACCAGAGAGCAAGGAAGCCTGGAAAGGCTCAACCCAAGCTACGGCAGGCACATTATCTGCGACTGATTTCTGGATTCCAAAAGGGGCGAACCGTTTCCATTTTGTAGGAGGCTCACGTTTCGTGCATGGCGGCATCATGCCTCAGGAAATTGTGGTGCCGGTACTGATGGTAAAACAGCTACGTGGTGAAAAGGCTGGACAACGAACCAAGCGTAAAGTCGGTGTTATTTCTACCAAATCTACCTTGAAGATGGTCAGTAACATCCAGAAGTTTGATTTGATGCAAACCGAAGCTGTCAGTGAGCTGGTCATGCCAGTGACTTTATCCATTGCCATTTATGATGGGGATCTTAAAGTTTCCAGTGAAGAAACTTTGACTTTTGATAGCACTACCGATTCTGTTGCCGATCGGGTCAAACAGGTCAGATTGTCATTGTCTGGCACTGATTTTGACCGTAAGAAAGATTACTTTTTAGTGCTGAAGGACAAAGACCTGAATATCGAAATGGAACGCTATAAGGTCACCATTGATCTGGCATTTACTGATGACTTCTTCTGATAACGAATTAACGATAGAGCGTGGCGTATATGGAATTGGCTAACGATAAAGAACTGGATCAGTTGCTGAATGAACACTTTGCCGGGCGGGTGGTACGTAAGGATCTGACCAAACTGATTAAAGAAGGGGCCAATGTCCCTGTCTATGTACTCGAATACCTGCTGGGGATGTACTGTGCCTCGGATGACCCAGAGATCATTGAACAGGGACTACGTAACGTAAAGACCGTACTGGCTGAGAATTATGTCCGACCGGATGAAGCCGAGAAGGTGAAATCCCTGGTCCGTGAACGTGGCAGTTATAAAGTCATTGATCGGGTCACGGTGAAGCTTAATGAGCGTAAGGACAAATACGAAGCCTCCTTTAGTAATCTAGGTATCAAAGATGCCGAGATCTCGGCAGGCATCGTCAAAGAGTATGAAAAGCTGCTGGTTGGTGGAATTTGGGTCATCGCCACCCTTAGCTACTACTTTGATGAAGGGCAGACCTGTTCTCCATTTGGCGTGAGCTTACTCAAGCCGATTCAGATGCCCAATATGAATATGGAGGAGCTATTCAATGGACGAGCAGCGTTAACCACTGATCAGTGGCGCGAGAGTTTAATCCGTTCGATCGGTATGGAGCCGGCTTCCTTAAAAGAGGAGGTGCAATGGCACTTGTTGGCACGCATGATTCCTTTTGTCGAAAACAACTATAACGTCTGTGAGCTGGGGCCACGCGGTACCGGTAAAAGCCATATTTACAAAGAGTGTTCACCGAACAGTATTTTAGTCTCGGGTGGGCAAACGACTGTCGCCAATCTGTTCTATAACATGAGTAGCCGCCGTATTGGTCTGGTGGGGTTATGGGATGTAGTGGCTTTTGATGAAGTCGCCGGTATTTCCTTTAAGGACAAAGATGGCGTGCAGATCATGAAAGACTACATGGCATCGGGATCTTTTGCCCGTGGCCGGGAACAGATGGAAGCATCTGCTTCAATGGTTTTTGTGGGTAATATTAACCAAAGTGTTGAATCCTTGGTGAAGACTAGCCACTTATTGGCTCCTTTTCCTGAAGCAATGATCGATTCAGCATTCTTTGATCGCTTTCATGCCTATATCCCGGGTTGGGAAATTCCAAAAATGCGTCCGGAATTCTTTACTAACCGTTATGGTCTAATCGTTGATTATCTGGCTGAATTCTTCCGGGAAATGCGTAAGCGTAGTTTTGCGGATGCCATTGAGAAGTACTTTAAGCTCGGCAACAACCTGAATCAGCGCGATGTGATTGCCGTTCGCAAGACGGTTTCCGGATTGATGAAGCTGCTCTACCCACATGGTCAGTTTAACAAAGAAGATGTACGGCAATGCCTGGAATATGCACTGCAGGTGCGCCGTCGGGTCAAAGAACAGCTGAAGAAAATTGGAGGGATGGAATTCTATGATGTGCATTTCAGCTATATCGACAATGACACCTTAGAAGAACATTTTGTATCGGTAAAAGAGCAGGGTGGTGGCGGACTGATTCCAGAAGGTCCAGCCAAGCCAGGTTTCTTATATACCATCGGGCTCAGTAATAAAGGCATGCCGGGGTTATACCGCTTAGAACTTCAAGTCACCAAAGGTTCAGGAAAGCTGGCGACGTCAGGCTTATGGAATTCAAGCAGTGCCAAGGAGCAGGTCAAGATCGCATTTGACTACTTCAAGGCCAATGCATCCAGAATATCGGGTGGTAGTAAGGTGATGGAACATGACTTCCACTTACATGTGGTTGAATTACAGAATACCGGCCCGCTCAGCCATCTTGCTCTGCCAAGTTTAGTGGCTTTTGCTTCTGGCCTGTTAGGACGATCGGTACAAAGTCAGATGGTGGTACTGGGTGATATGAGCTTGGGTGGTTCAGTGACACCGGTGGAAAGTATTGCCGAATGTCTGCAAGTTGCTTTTGATGCGGGTGCCAAGAAGGTTGCTTTGCCAATGAGTAGTGCGGCAGATATCCCAACGATTCCTGTGGAACTGTTTACCAAGTTCCAGACCAGCTTTTATGCAGATCCGGTAGATGCTGTGTTTAAGGGGCTAGGGGTGGATTAATTTCATATCTGTCTGGAAGAGTTACAGTAGATTGTTTTAAATTCAGTTTCTCAAGTTAAACACCATGTTGTAAAAGCATAATACTGCCTCTTTTAAAGAGCTAGTATTTTAGGGGGGATTACCCTTCATTTTTTCTTGATCAGATATCTGTTGTACTTTGACAGGATTTTGTTGATCTAAATATTTTTGATACCAAACACGCAATGTTTCAGGAGTACAACCGATTTTAGGATCAATAGCTGTGATTGCTGCCCAAGTAGAAGGATAATCTTTTTCAGATTCAATCAATAATTGAACCGCTCTTTCTCTGATTTCAGGGGGCAATTTTACTTTGCCATTTGTAAGGTAAAAGGGGTCAATTTTAGAATGCCGTTGACAATGTATCGCCTTTTGAGTTTGAAGCAATGTACAATGATAAGATTAACCCGTTAGGTCAGGTGGCCTAACTTAAATAAAAAGTCTCCGACAAACCCGGTACGGTTCACTATCTATTGTTATTCTTACCTGAAATTGATGTGAGCTTATAGAGACAAGGTAAATTTGCAAAAGTGCCGGCTATTCAGTGTTCATTGAATGTTTAATTTAATTTATTAAGCTTGACCTTGGAGTGGCT
>NZ_VPEY01000041.1:0-9992 GCF_013416935.1 Acinetobacter sp. YH1901141
ATCATGCAGAGCAAATCAAACGTATTTGGAAAGAAAGTTTAGGTCGATATGGTGTGCGTAAGGTCTGGCAACAATTGAAACGTGAAGGTTATGTTATCGCACGTTGTACAGTTGCTCGATTGATGCAGAAGCTAGGTATACAAGGTGTTTGGCGTGGTAAGAATAAACAAACCACCCGTAGCCGAGATGATCAAAAACGAGCAGATGACTTAGTAAAACGCAATTTTAATGCAGATCATCCTGACCCTTGCGAAGCAATGCTTCTCAGGTCGCTGACTTCACGTATATTCAAACTCATTCAGGCTGGGTCTATACCGCCTTTATTATTGATGTGTTCTCGCGAGCAATTGTTGGATGGAAAGTATCAACACGTATGAATACAGATATGGTGCTCGATGCACTGGAGCAAGCATTGCATGATCGAGGCATGCCAAAGAACGTGATTCATCATAGTGACAGAGGCGTGCAATATCTTTCCATTCGTTATACCAATCGTTTAGAAGCAGCAAATTTACGAGCATCAGTCGGTACGACCGGTGATTCATACGATAATGCTTTGGCTGAAACGGTGAATGGCTTATACAAAACAGAGGTGATTGAATATTTAAAAGCGGATTGGCAAGGTTTAGCAGATGTACAACTTGCGACACTAAACTGGGTAGATTGGTTCAATAAAGAGCGTGTACACAGTGCACTGGGTTATGTATCACCTTTTGAGTTTGAAGCAATGTACTATGATAAGATTAACCCGTTAGGTCAGGTGGCCTAACTTAAATAAAAAAGTCTCCGACAAACCCGGTACGGTTCAGTTCACAAACTACATTACAGGTCAGTCTATTTTGACAGATGGTGGAATGGTTTACCGTTAACATCAATATAAGGAATACAAAATGAAAGCAGCTCGTTTTTATGACCGAGGGGATATTCGAATTGAAGATATCCCTGAACCGAAAGTACTTCCAGGCACAGTTGGAATTCAAGTTGCGTGGTGTGGTATTTGCGGTACGGATTTACATGAATTCATGGAAGGTCCTATTTTTATTCCACCTTGTGGTCACCCACACCCAATTTCGGGAGAATCTGCACCTGTAACAATGGGACATGAATTTTCAGGCGTGGTTTATGCAGTTGGAGAGGGTGTAGATGATATCCAAATTGGGCAACATGTCGTAGTTGAACCCTACATTATTGCTGACGATGTGCCGACTGGCCCCAATGATAAGTATCATTTATCAAAAAATATGAACTTTATTGGTTTAGGCGGACGCGGTGGTGGTCTTTCTGAAAAAATTGCAGTTCAGCGGCGTTGGGTACATCCTATTTCAAATGATATTCCTTTAGACCAAGCAGCATTGATAGAACCTTTATCTGTCGGTCATCATGCCTATGTCAGAAGTGGCGCAAAAGCTGGCGATATCGCACTGGTTGGTGGAGCAGGCCCAATAGGCTTACTTTTATCTGCTATTTTAAAGGCTAAAGGTCTCACGGTTATCATTACTGAACTGAGTGCAAAACGTAAAGAAAAAGCGATAGAAGCGGGTGTTGCCGATTATGTACTAGACCCATCTAAGGTTGATGTAGTTGCTGAGGTAATGAAAATTACAGAAGACCGCGGTGTAGATGTCGCTTTTGAATGTAGTAGTGTCAATAAAGTCATGGATACACTCGTTGCAGCAATGAAACCAACTGGTGTAGTCGTTATCGTTTCTATTTGGAGCCATCCTGCCACAATTAATGTGCATAGTGTGGTCATGAAAGAGCTCGATATTCGTGGAACGATTGCTTATGTCAATGACCATCAGGAAACCATCCGTTTAGTCGAGCAAGGTAAGATTAATCTAGAACCTTTTATTACCCAACGTATTGCATTAGATGATCTTGTTTCTAAAGGCTTTGAAACGCTGATTCATAATAATGAGTCTGCTGTAAAAATTATTGTTCATCCATAGTAAAGCCTAATTTGAATAAGCTAGAAATAAACTCTATGTAGCTATTTCTAATATCTTTATCGATAGAGAATGAGTCTGTACGTACAGATTCATTCTCAAATTTACAGTGTTGAGTGCCAGTATGATTTTGATCATAGAGCCTAGTAAAGATATAAGGCTTTGTTGCATAAATATGTAAGCATCTGATTTAAATAGATTTAATTTTAGATCAAAAAATAATCAAAACTTTTAAAATCATATAGTTATGAAATCTTTGTGCAACAAAGCCGTTGCAGGTGGAAAACAACACAGCGCTGGTGAGTTATTTTACGAACCGACCATTATTGCCGATGTAACTGCAGAGATGGATGTTGCAACTCAAGAAACTTTTGGACCATTAGCTGCAATTTTTAAGTTCGAAACTGAGCAACAAGCAATTGAGATGGCCAATGCCACAGAATTTGGTTTAGCTGCTTACTGCTACACACAAGATTTAGGTCGTGCGTGGCGCATGAGTGAACAACTCGAGTACGGTATGGTTGGAATTAATAAAGGCTTGATTTCAAATGAGGTTGCACCGTTTGGTGGAATTAAACAGTCAGGTTTAGGGCGCGAAGGCTCAAAATATGGCATTGAAGATTATCTCGAAATCAAATACACCTTATTTGGAGGATTAGGCTAATGAGTAATGAAAAATTTGAAAAAGGTTTAGCGATTCGTAAACAGGTGCTTGGCGAAGCTTATGTCAATAATTCGATCAACAATGCTGATGATTTTAACTTACCTTTACAGGAACTGGTCACGGAGTATTGTTGGGGGGCGGTCTGGGGACGTGAAGAACTGAGCAAACCTGAACGTAGTCTAATTAATCTGGCTATGATATCAGCCTTAAACCGTCCGCATGAATTGAAGCTACATGTTAAAGGAGCTTTACGTAATGGCGTGCCTAAAGACAAAATTCGAGAAGTACTCTTGCAAGTAGCAATTTACTGTGGCGTGCCAGCTGCTGTAGATAGTTTCCGTATTGCAAAAGAAGCAATTTTAGAATATGAACAGGAAAATATTTAAAAATTTTACCAATCAAAGGTTAAAATTATAACCGCATTATTAAATGCGGTTATTCTATTTGCGATTGAAACCTATGAATACTTTCAGCATAAGAAATATTGACAATTAAAGTGAGTAAATCATTACCATATATCAAAATTAATGAAAATTTTGCCACTTGATATCAATTTAACATAATCACTATTATACGAAGTACAACTGTAACTCCAAAATAGAAATGTCCGGTTTCTCCAAAGTAAAGAATACTCGCTTTTGCGATTATCGAAGCGTACGGTTTGATATGTTGGTGTTTATGTCGGATAAAGAACTTAAACGATTGTCGGTCTTGCAAGAAATCTGTGATCAACGCATCACCCAATCTCAGGCTGCTCAGCTACTTCACATTTCAGAACGCCAGATCAGACGCTTACTGAAAAAATATAAAGCTCAAGGTCCATCTGCATCAGCTCCTACTGCACATGGTCAAACCTGTAATTCCAAGCTCCTTTTAGACTCAAGTGGCTGAATCTAGTGCATGAAAAGCTGACCAGCATTCATGGATTCAATATTTTAACGAAAACACCGCATTCTTGGATGATTGCAGCTGACTTATTAACGGCTCATATCATGATTAATTTGAAGGACATGCTGATAAATGTAGTCTGCTAATGTTTATTGACGATGTTGCCTCAAACTATAGCAGCCGGTGAGATCAACTCACATGACTTGTTATTCCCATGTAGAAATATACTGGCTAACAAGCAAATAGAAAGATAATTAATATTATTTTATTAAAATAGGTATATAATAAGAATATTTAATATATTTTACTATTTTAATAAAGTTATGAGTAAATATTGTACCATTCAAATTTATCAGGATGACCAGTGGCTTGACTGTGCAATTGTTGAGTTGATGGGTGAAAATGAGCATGGTTGGCAAACACCAACTCGTACTTCATATTTATTTGAATATGCAATTTCTTATATGGACTTACATGATGGCCATGCACTCGCCTATCATTTTCCTGTGAATGTACAAAATAAAATTAATGAAACTTGGCCTGCTTTCTTAATGGATTTACTTCCACAGGGCTATGGTCGTAAAGAATTATTAAGACAACTAAATTACAGTGAAAATGCACAAGAACAAGCAGATTGGGCACTTTTAAAAGCTGGAGCTGGCAACCCGATTGGACATTTACGTATTAAAGAAGCTCATGAGTGGCTGCAAAGGAGCTTTCCGACTGATCAAAATATAGGCTTTAGCCTAAGTGAGATTATAGAACGAAAAGAGCACTTCATTGAATCGCTCGCCTCTTATGGCTTATTCATTGCCGGCTCTTCAGGTGTTCAAGGTGAATGGCCAAAGCTACTCCTCTCCCAAGGACATGATGACCTATTTTATTTAGATCACACACTTGCAGATCATCAGGTAAAAAAACATTGGTTAGTGAAGTTCAGTCGTGGTAGTGACGAAAGCCTGAATAAAATTTTAACTAATGAAGCACACTATATGAAAATTGCTCATTATTTGGGTTTACGCGTACATGAGGAATTACAATTACATGGTAAAACCCTGTTTATTCCAAGATTTGATCGCTACGTACAGGATGGAAAAGTCCAGCGTATTGCACAGGAAAGTCTTGCATCTCTAAGTGGAAAAGCTGGTTTTGGTATTAGGATGACTCATAATCAAATCTGTGAATTACTCACACAGTGTTGTAGTCATCCGAAAGAGGAGATCTTCGAATATCTTAAACGTGATTTGGCCAATGTTGCCTTAGGCAATAAAGATAATCATAGCCGCAATACAGCGATACAACGCTTGAATAATGGCATTATACAACTGACTCCACTCTACGATTTTGCACCGATGTGGTTACATCCTGATGGTATCGCACGAACGACTCGTTGGGAAAAAGATGATCATGGTGGTATGCCAATTTGGCGTTCAGTGATTGAACAAGTCACAGCGAAAACTGGTATTTCACATCATGAAATTCAGGCAGAGTTAGTCAAGCAATTACCCCTCTATCGAGGATTGATGGCCGAAATGAACAAATTGCAGATCTCTCAGGAGATTTTGCAAAATAGTCAGTACCGGATTGAAAATATATGCCAGCAGATTCAGGAGTTAGCACGTGGATAAGCGCTATAAACCTATGACGGCAATTGAGCAGTTAAGAAAGCGCCAAGAAATATTGGAGACGATTAATCAAAATCCTGACTGGCCATTTTACAAGGTTGCTCGTTATATCCGAACTGAGCTTCATTTGACTTTAAATGAAATGGCTAAAATCACAAAAATAGCACCCCAAACTTTGCAAAAAATGGAACAGCCCAATAGTAATCCGACTTTGGAATCTATGATGAAACTCCTAAGCACCTTTGGTTTAAAGATTGTTATTAGATATTGAGTTAAAAGTTATTAATTCAAAGGTAAGCATCCGGCTAACACAGCCTTACCAAGCGATCCTATAAGCCTTAATTTAGTTCCCACCTAAAAACAAGTGGGGACTTAATCCATGAACATGGATATATATTCAGCAACACCTCCTGTTGCTAAAAAACGGTAAGCGTCCGCTGAACACACCTTCTGAATTCATCCTATAAGCCTTAATTTAGTCCCCACTTAGAAACAAGTGGGGACTTAAATTTATGACTACAAATAATCAGACATCCATCGCATCTCTTGCGAAAAAACGAAGAACATACAGTGCTGAATTTAAACAGCAGATCGTTCAGGCTTGTAAAGCGTAAGCGTCCGCTGAACCCCATGCCTATTTTTTAATTTGAGTTGGATTTCCAGCGATGTGGCAGTAATTCTTCTATTTGGGTCGCTTTATGCGTCGGCAGCCTTTTCAGCACATCACTTAAATAGGCATACGGATCCAAGCCATTCAGCTTTGCTGACTGGATTAAAGTCATGATGTTTGCCGCTCGCTGACCACTGCGCAGCGAACCTGCAAACAGCCAGTTCTTGCGCCCTAAGGCCCAAGGTCGCATAAACCCTATTTACTCCAACGTGTAAACGCAGCTCATCCTGAATGGATTCCTGCTGTTGTACTCTACCAGGAAATTTTAGGGTTGGGATATCCAGGAAAGATCAGGATCTTGAGGGAATATCTTGCAACATTAAAACCAGTTGCCAAACCGGAACCGATCATTCGTTTTGAAACCCAACCTGGCCAACAAATGCAGGTGGATTTCACTACGATTCGACGCAACAACACGACTTTAAAAGCCTTTGTCGCAACATTAGGGTATTCCAGAGCGACTTTCGTGAAATTTTATGATCATGAACGTACGGATGCATGGATCGATGGTCTAGAAAATGCATTTCAGTTCTTTGCAGGAGTACCTCAGGAAATCCTGTTTGATAACGCTAAAACGATCATGATTGAACGGGATGCCTATCAGGAGGGGCAGCATAAATGGAACCCCAAACTGCTCGACTGCGCCAAGAAATACAGCTTTCGTCCTCGCGTATGTAAGCCCTACCGTGTACAGACCAAAGGCAAAGTTGAACGCTTTAATGGATACCTCAAATCAAGCTTTATTGTGCCATTGAAAGCAAGCCTGAAGACTTCAGGTTTATTGTTAGATGTTGATGTCGCCAATGCCCACATTGGCCGGTGGCTGCATGAAACCGCCAATCAGCGGATTCATGCCACCACGCAAGAAAAACCGGCTGTTCGACTGCAACAGGAGCAGCAAAAATTTACGCCATTACCGCAATCAGATACAGGTTCTAGCACTGTACCTGTTGCAGCAGCAGAGCATGTCATGCCCTACGAGAGTTTGCAGCATCCCTTATCTGTATATGACCAGTTGCTGGGAGTTTCCTGATGAATCTGCAATACGACCGTATAGAGCAGCTTTGCCAAAAGCTCAATCTGCCTGCCATCGCATCACAATGGTCACATCATGCACAACAAACATTAGGTCAGGATGGAAGTTATGCCGACTTTGTTGAAGCGATCTTGACGCATGAATATGCTGCCAGGCAACAGCGCAGCCAGCAGGTACTGATGAAACTCTCAGGCCTGCCTCAAGTCAAAACCCTGGAAGACTATGATTTTAATTATGCCCTAGGGGCCCCTAAATCACAGGTGATTGAACTGTTCAATCTGAGCTTTATTGCTAGAGCAGAAAATGTGGTGTTTCTCGGGGCTAGCGGAGTAGGAAAAACGCACTTATCTATGGCATTAGGCTATAAGGCCATCATGAACAACATTAAGATCAAGTTCATTACCGCCGCCGATCTCATGCTGCAACTGAGTACAGCCTATCAGCAAGGTAAACTGAAAACCTATATGCAACGTGCGGTACTGGGACCCAAGTTACTGATTATCGATGAAATTGGTTATTTACCATTTGGACGTGAAGAAGCGAATCTGTTCTTTAACGTGATTGCCAAGCGTTATGAAAAAGGCAGTACGATATTGACGAGTAACTTACCCTTTAGCCAATGGTCTAAGTCATTTGCGGATGATGTCACGTTGACCGCTGCGATGTTAGATCGGCTATTACATCACTGTCATGTGGTACAAATATCGGGTGAGAGTTATCGTTTGAAGGATAAAAAAAGAATTGGGATTCAGCCTCAGGTTGAAACTTAATACGAGATCAAAGGGGTCAATTTTACTTCGCCATTTGTAAGGTAAAAGGGGTCAATTTTAGAATGCCGTTGACAAGCTAACTCAACCATTGATTCAGAATGGCCATTTTCTGAGGCTTTCTGAAACCACTTAAAAGCTTTTTGGAAATGTTCTAAAGAATCGTTTTTGTCATCATCTTCCATTAATCTAGCATAGGTAACATATCCATCAGCTAACCAAAACATTGCTGCTACATTTCCATTTTCTGCTGATTTAAGAGCCCAAACTTCAGCTTGATTTTCATCTGAATCAACACCATGACCATATAGATAAATCTCGGCTAATTCTAACTGAGCAGAAGTATCTCCATTTTCTGCTTTCGCTAATAAATCATTAGAAAAAACAGGTTCTGCAAATGTTTCCATTGAAAGGCAAACTCCTAAAGCCATAAAAATATTTGTTAATTTATTCAATTTTTAACCTTTAAACTAAACTGTTAGGCTTGTATATTTTTATATCATACCTAAAAGAAAACTCTAAAATTAGAGTATGTCTTATCTCTATTTAACATAATGGTGGTTATACGCAATACATTTGTATATTAATATAAATATCAGATACTTAATAAAACAAGAAAAATCCAAAAATGCCCAAAAAACCGATTTTGAAACAAGTCGGCTTTTTTATGAGCGATTTTGATAGTTTTTGCCAATAATTTTGACTAAAAATTACGCTTCTCAACTTGAGTGATATAATTTTGTGATACATTATTGTATATACAAATTTGAATGTTTTTTATGAAACAGTATTTCGAATGGGATGAGGCAAAGAATCGAAAGAATCAGAAAAAGCACGATGTCTCTTTCGAAACGGCAAGCCTTGTTTTTGATGATCCACTGAGGATCTCAATTCAGGACAGACATACCGATGGTGAAGAACGTTGGCAGACCATTGGGAAAGTAAAAGGCGTACTAATGCTCTTAGTAGCTCACACCATCTTTGATGAAGATGACTGTGAAATCATACGAATCATTAGTGCAAGACAGGTAACTAAAGCAGAGCGAGATAAATATGAGCATGGTTAGATACTCACGCAAAGAGCTGAATGAAAAATTCAGCGACAAGCAAGATGCTGAAATTGAACACTTGCTTGCTAAGGGAACAGTTCCTGACGATAAGCTAGATCTATCAGATATTCCTGAAGTTGCCGACTGGAGTAATGCTGTACGCCAAAATCAATTTTACCGCCCAGTGAAGCAACAGACTTCCATTCGTTTAGATGCTGATGTACTTGCTTGGTTCAAAGCACAAGGGAAAGGTTATCAAACACGTATGAATGAAATCTTACGGGATGCTATGCTAAAAGAATTAAAAAATCATCAATAAAAATGGGAGCTTAGGCTCCCATTTTTGACTGCGTATAAGGTGTATTATGTTAATTTTAGAAATATTTAATTATTAATAGTGACTATGAAAAGGATTGAATTATTTAAAGTTGCCTTAGAGCATTGTGAAAATTTATCTCAAAAATTTCCAGATTTAGAGGTTACATCATCGATTAGGAAGCAACTTAAATATCTTATTTCTTGTGAAAATACGGGTGACATAGATAAATCAAAATTAGAGTCAATTATTATTGGTGTTCAAACAGCTAGAGAAATAGAGCCTTTAGATCAAGAAACTTCTGAATTTTTTTATCAAGTAGCTAATGAAGTCAGAATAATGTTACTTGAATAGATATTTAACATAATGGCTGTTATGCGAAATTCCATAGATATTTTAATTCTCTTGAAAATAAATATTTATAAATCAAACATCTCTAAAAGGAGCTGTTTCCAATACTTTTTTTATCTCATTTTCTTTTTTTACTTTCCATTGATCACTGATTAAACCAAAAAGTTCAATTTGTTTTGAAAAAGCGAGTCGACGGGAATCTTGTCCTCTAGTTCTATTCTTAAGTTCAAACTCAAACGAATAGCTAGATATAAAATTATCCATTATCCAATAAAGCAACTCTTCAAAATCCTTAGTTGTTTTTTCAAAAAAAACTTCTCCTCTTTCTTCAGAAATATACCAATATTTATTTTCATGGATTAATACATATGGAGCTCCATCATTCTGAACTGCGGGCCAAACTCTTTTTTTTTCCAGCCCAATTTTTTCACAAATTTGATCAACCTTACGTTGAATTTCTAAAAATGTAAGCATTATTCTTTGATTCTCAAAATGTTCTTAATATCTATTTAACATAAAATCTCTTATACGAAGTCAAAATGTAACTCCAAAATAGAAATGTCCGGTTTCTCCAAAGTAAAAATGTCCGCTTTTAGAATATGCACTTTTGCAATTTTCTTAGCGGACGGTTTGATATGTTGGTGTCTATGTCGGATAAAGAACTTAAACGATTGTCGGTC
>NZ_VPEY01000042.1:0-8794 GCF_013416935.1 Acinetobacter sp. YH1901141
CACAACTGCATTGGGTTGATGCTGGTTCATGCTCAATACGAATGGTGTGTAGATGATCGGGCAGCAGTCGACGTTTAGGTTTATTTGCTTTGGCTTTGTGTGTCGCTGCATCGGTTTTATCTGCATTTAGCCGTTCCAGTTCTAGATCAACAGCAGCAATATCTTCTTCAACCGATTCATCCCAGAGATGGATTTGTTTTGCGGTGAGATGTTCGTTTTTACTGCCGAATTTGTGCTGTTTAAATAGTGCGAGTTCATGCTCGTATTTTTGCGTGAGAATGGAAAGATGTTGAACTTTGGCATCCAATTGCTGGTTTGATTTTTCTAATTCTTGATTTGATTGTGCCAGAGACTGATGCTGCATCGCCAACTGCCTGGTAAATTCCAGCAGTTGTTCATGGGTCAGTTGGCTTAAATCAGGCAGCGTATTCATTCAATAATTTATTTTTTCTTCTTCAAAAATTCATTTAAATTTTCTTCAGAAATACTCGTGAAATTATTTTCTTTTAGAAAAGTCACTACTTCTTCTACAGTTGCACCGAGACTGAAGAGTTCAAGTAAGGTTTTCTTGTGTTGAGTAAGTAACTGATTACGTGTGATCGTCTTTTCATTCATTTTTTCTATATGACGAAAAAGAATATCTTCAAATTTTTTAGAATCATTGACACTATAAATTTTTTGATTTTTCTCAACAATTTTTGAATGCTTTTCTTCTTTTGTCGATACAGTTTCAGAAGTATTTTCTGTTGAGGATTCTAAATTTTTATTAGCTAGATTCTCAATATCAAGTTCTGAAACATTTTGCTCTTGTATCATGTTTTTTCCTAAGAATAAATATATAAGCCAATTTTTCTGAATATATTCTATTACAGAAATGGTAAAACTTGACACATTTCTAAATTTTGAATTACTGAAAAATGTAACATTTTGCACTCAAAAAAAAATATAAATCATTCATTATTTTCATTAACGTTAATTCACTCATCACCGATCACAAAAAAGTACAGGATGGGACGATGTATATCACATCGTCCAGATTCACAAATCTCGAGCTCGCTTCGCTCGGTCTCAATTTGTATAAAGTAGAAAAAAATGAAAGTTAAAGCATCAAGAAATAAGCAGATCATTGTTCGTTTAACTGCAGATGAACATCAAGATATCAATGATGCCGCTAGGGCATTACAGCTCAATCAATCTGACTATATACGTAAAAAAATTTTAAGTGATGACTACAGTCAATTAATCGATCAACGTGATATTCATACGATTAGGATGATCGGGATTGTTCTCGCAAAAATATTGATTGAACTCCAAGATAAAGATTTGATCCCCGAAGAATTATGTGACCTTACAGAGCTCGTTCATGAGTTGAAAATCATTGTGCGTCGACTAAATGACGAGGTGCTTAAGAGATGATTACTAAGATCATTCCAAATGCATTAGGCACTTCTGTTGAAAATCGTATCAACGGTTTATCAGACTACATACATAATCCAAATCAAACGCGTATCGACTACCTCAGTGACTATATTACCCAGTTGCACGCAAGTTTTAGCACTGAACTTATTTCTGAAAAATGTGTCTATTCAAATTCAAGAAACTTTTTAGATGATGATATTGCATATCAAAAAATTGAAATGTCACAAACTGCCAGTCTCAATTCTAGAGTGACTGACCCAATCGTTCATCTGGTTACAAGTTTTAAAAAATTTGAAGTACCCACGATTCAACAATTAGAAGAGCAAATCGATATTTTAAGTAAACATCTCAAAGCAGATGACTTACAAATGCAGTATGCGCTGCACATTGATACAGACAATGTGCATTTTCATTTGATCATTAATCGAATCCACCCTTACAGAAAAAATAATCATAATGAACATCAAGCGGTGGATTTAGGTGATGGTTGGATTTTGAATGCAGTGCATAGAGCCACTGCTGAAATTGAAGCAAAACAAGGCTGGGAACCTGAGCCAAATCCTCTGTTTATCTATAATCATGAAACTGGCCAATGTGAAAAAAACATCAACCACATATCAAATCCTGATGCATTTAAAATCAGTGCAAAGATTCGTGATCAAGAACATCGACATCAACAAAAGAGTCAGTTGCGCAATGACATTGCGACTGCAGGCAACTATCAAGATGACCTTGAAAAAACCATTCAGCCGATCCTAAAAGATGCAAATAGTTGGCAGGACTGGCATCAACAATTAGCAGGTTTAGGAATTTTGTATGAGCGAAAACGTAATGGTAGTATTTTTAAAATAAAAACTGATGATCAACAGTCTCTGACGTTTAAGGCTTCTTTATTTTGCAATAAACAAGTCACTTTAAAGAGCTTGGAAAAGCGTTGGGGGGAGTTTACACCTCATCACGCTGATCAGATCAAAATCTATCAGCCCAAATTGAATACGACAGCTCAGCACACTCCACATGAATCCTCAAAGATCTCTGCTTATCATTTATTCCAGAATGAAGACTTTTTGGTTAAGGAGCTTCATGACGCTTATCTCAAGATGAAATCAACTAAAGATGTTTATAGTCAGAATCGTCGATCAAAGTACCGGGATATCAATTTCGAGAATGAAATTTATAAAAACAATAAATCTTCTTTTTTAAAACAACTTCAGAAAAAATTTCCAGAACAGGCTTCTGATACGATTTATACTCTATTGCATTATCAACATCATACAGATCAACTGACCACCAGAGCTGAAATTAGAAAAGTATTTCTTTCCCAAAATCAAAATTTAAGCCAACAGACCTCTGAAAAGCTATTTGATCAAAATTTTTTGTCTAGAAACTTTGATTCAACCCAAATTACCTCTTATGCTGATTTTTTAAGATTTGTCTCACCCACAAATCCTCTATTGATACAACAACAATTTCTATTCGATCAACGTCAGTCTAAAAATTTTATTTATCAAGAAAACCCAGAAATCAAGACTGCCAAAATTTTGTTTGATTCGAATGATCCTAAAGAGCCCATTGGCATTCAGAATAGATATGGGATTCTGGTCTTTAGTAATTATTCAATCACCCGATTACAGCAATGTTTAAAGAATTTACATCCCGAGCATGAAGTATCAGTTCGAGGATCATCAGATTTTAAAAACTTATTTAAGATGCTGTCCAAACATAAATCCAATGAAATTCAAGATACAAACAAAAGTAGAACTCTGCCTGCTCTCTCAGAATTATCATTAGAGCAACTCCAAATTTGCTTCAAGCAACTCTATCAACATTTTAAAACAACAGGCGAATGCAAAAGCACAGCACTGATCAAAACTGGTTTACTTCTGAACTGTTGTGGCATCAAACTGAGCCAGCTCACATCTATTTTAGCAACATGTATTCAAAAGCATCAATTGCCTCAGCTTAATCAAGACGATCAGAGTATCTTGATACAGAGATTGCATAACCTAATCTATACACAAGCCTCAAAATTAAATAAAAAATATTTCAACTCAAATGACATCGAGCAAACCTGGCAATTATATTTTTCTTTACAGCATCAGCCTATGATCAACGAAAAATGCCATACCCTTGTTATAACCAACGACGCTTCGCAACATTTGAAAGACCTCGCACTTATACCTAAAAATCAAGTGAATAAATCCTATCAACAGACAGAATCTTTATCTGAACTAGATTACTTACAGATGTTTGAGTTTTACGAATACAGTAGAAAAGCTAAGCTACAAAAACAACAGGAATTAGAGCGGAATAATATCTTCACGAGGCCAAAAGAAACATTGAAAGATTCTGATCAAATTTTACAGTCAGCTTCCCCTATTAAAAAATATCGTATCGAATACAGATTTGGAGAAACATTTTATATCGATCAAGAGAAAGTCGCTTTTTTTGAAAGTAAAAAATCTGAAAATATTACTGTACTGAGCCAACAACGTGACCATATTCACGATGCCTTATTATTAGCTAGAGATAAGTTTGGTGTTGTATTGGTCTCTGGTACAGATGACTTTAAAAGACAGGTTCAAGAAATTGCACGTGCAACAAATATAAGAATCGAATTTGACCACCCATTAGTAATAGATCGTCAAGTTGAAAGCTCAGCGAACGACAAGATAGATCACAATATTGTGCACCAAATAAATGAGCACAAGACTGTTATTCATAATTCCCCTCCAACATCACCAACTATAGAAGATCACCCCCTCCCTATCGATAAAGAAAAGTCTATAACATTAGACGAAAACTCTAAGAGCCTAAACCGTACCACTGATAGCTATGATTTTGGTTTCTAGTCCTTCAAATTAATTTTTTATAAATTCTGATAGAAGATAAAAAAAAGCTAAAAAAACTAGATTTTTCATCTTTATTGAGTTATAAAATCAATAGCCCCCTAGTTTTATAACAGACTAGTTGGTTAGCTAGAATTAAGGCTAGCGGGAGAAAGTCACTCTTATTTAAAGACATGAAAGGTTAACTCGTTTTTTACGTGTTTTTCGTGTGCTTTAAATAAGGTTAAATAGTGAAATCTTCGCAACTATACAATACATTTCTTCTTAATATTCTTGATAAATTGGTTCACAATTCATCGGATAGTTTTACTGTCTCTTTTATTAATATAAATAATTCTAAGATGTTAGAAATATTTTGTGACTCCCTTCTTTCATTTCATTTTTTTGGATACAAGTATATCGGTAATAAATACTATAAAGTACATAATGGTTTAATTTTTAGCTACACCGTAGACCACGGAAAAAAAATTATTACTTTTAAATGTGATTTGAAAAAAGAAATATCTGGGTTGGACTTAATCACTAAAAAATTGTATTTAAATCGAATATTATTCAATAGCAATTAAAATTAAAAATAGTCAAATTAATACTGAAAAGTTAATTTAACTATTTTTTCGTTATTTCTTTTGTAAGCGTCCGCTGAACACACCTTCTGAATTCATCCTATAAGCCTTAATTTAGTCCCCACTTAGAAACAAGTGGGGACTTAAATTTATGACTACAAATAATCAGACATCCATCGCATCTCTTGCGAAAAACGAAGAACATACGTTGTGGTAGTCCATGAATTAACAGTGGCATAAATCTAAAAATTAAATTTTAATATATTATGAAGTTATGAAGTTATGAAGTTATGAAGTTATGAAGTTATGAAGTTATGAAGTTATGAAGTTATGAAGTTATGAAGTTATGAAGTTATGAAGTTATGAAGTTATGAAGTTATGTTATTTAATCTTATAGATTAAATAACGTTCCCTTCTCATTTTATTTAAAACTTTTATCAACTAGTTGCTTAAAATCTTCTAAATTCTGCTCTGCCAGTGATTCTAAAGCTATTCTTACAATACTAGATCTGTTAACACGAGCATTATTACTTTTGATAATTAACTCATCGATTAACTCACTTAATTCTTGATTTAAAGAAAAGGTACAACGAACGAATTTCTTTTGTGAAACTTCTAGGTCCTTAACTCTTTTATCAGCTCCAGATATAAAGTTTTCAACCAGTTTATCTTGATCCGAAAGATCGTCAGTTTTCTTTTTTAAACCGCTAAGACCTGCCATAATTACACTCCTAAAAACTCTTGAGCTATCCCTTCAATCTCTGCTTTTGCCTTTGGATCACTTGTTACTTCAAAAACAGATAAGCCATTTTCATCTGCATCATCATAAACATTTCGGTTTGTCGTGATTTGGTCTAAGGCTTTTATTCCAAACGATACACAGGCTTCTTTAGCATCTAAAATTCGCTGTACTTGTGACGGTAATGTTGGGCATTGTGTAATGATTGCTCTGGCATTCAAATCTGGATTCACTGCTCGTGCCAGTTTTAATATTTGTTCCATATGATCCAAAGTCTTTAGATCTCTACGTTTAGGTCTAAAAGGCAATAGCATATGTGTTGCTATAGTCATAGCAGAGCGCAATGCTTCTGAATCTTGCCCACCAGCGTCAATGATAATATCTTCATATCTTTTTGATAAATCTTTTAAAACTTGACGAATATTGCCTGAAGCTTGTACAGATGGGATATTTTTCAAATCCTCATTCTCATCACGTTCTTTAATCCAGTCAGTTGTTGTACCTTGAGGATCTGCATCTAGAAGTAGAACATCTCTATTCTTGGTTTGTAAATAAACAGCTAAGTTTTGTGCAAGACAGCTCTTACCAGCTCCGCCTTTTTCACCACCTACTAAAATAATCATAAGTTATGTAAGTTACGTAATTATGTTGAAAACAATGTATAAGTTTTAATCTCCTAAATCAACTATTGTGAAAAAGAAAGTTAAAAATAAAGTTATCCACAAATAATGCTCCTTTTTTAATTTTATATATATTTTTAAATTTATATTTTATAGGTTTCTTGTATCCCTTGTAGTGTATATCTTTGAGAGGATTTAAATGGACATTTTCCTGACAATAAGTGGACATTTTCCTTGATCTAAATGGACGTTTTCCTGACAATAGGTGGACGTTTTCCTTGATCTAAATGGACGTTTTCCTAACATAAATGGACGTTTTCCTGACATAAATAGATCTTTCATTAGTGGACATTAAGTGTTAATGTCAACTAATAATATTTGTTTCTCTGACCACAACATGGCAAATGTAATTTATAAAGATAATAACTTGATTGAAGCATCTTATGCGTTGACTCTGTCAGAACAACGCTTAATTTTAGTTGCAATTATTGCAGCCCGGGAAATTGAAAAAGAGCTTACATCGGATACATTGCTAACAATACACGCATCTGAATATATGAAGCACTTTAATTTAGGTCGCCAAGCTGCCTATGAAGCTCTTCAGGGAGCGTGTGATAACTTATTTGAACGTAGACTCACCTATAAGGCCATAGATCCTGTTACAGGTAAGCCTGCGGTTTATAAAAGCCGTTGGGTATCAAAAGTTGGCTATGTTAAAGAAGCGGCATGCGCTCAATTAATTTTTGCTCCTGATATTTTACAGCTTTTTGTAAAACTTGAAGAAAAGTTTACTCGTTATGAGTTAAAGCAAATTTCTCAATTATCTAGTGTATACGCTATACGGCTGTATGAACTTTTGATTAGATGGCGTAGCAAAGGCAAGCTATATATTAGTATGGTTGAATTGCGTGATAAGTTAGGTCTACTTGAAAATGAATATAAAACCATGGGAGATTTCAAAAAGCGTGTATTGACGGTTGCCATAGATCAAATTAATAAACTTACTGATATTGACGTTAGTTACGAGCAGAAAAAAGAAGGAAGAACAATTACACATATCGAATTTTCTTTTAATCAAAAAGCTTCCTTAATTGTTAATGATAAGGTACTGGAACAGACATATCAGCTGACACCAAAACAATCTATATTTTTCGCTCAAAAATTGTGTGACCTTATCAAATATCCCGAATTCGGGGGAAAATATGCCAATGTAGGCGAGGAGATCGAAGCGTTTAAAGAAAGGATTTCACTTGAACTTCTCGACCCTGAAAAGGTAAAAAAGTATTATTCTGATTTGTTAAAAGTGGGCTATAAAGAAAAATATAAATCAGAAAAGTTATCGTAACCTGAATAATAGAAATTCTTATTTTGAACGCTACCAACCTACAGGAAAAATTTAGTCTGCCCTGGTAATGAATAACGCTAAATTTGCAGACTGTAATATTTGAAGTGAGGAGTAGACCCAAGTTTCACTGCAACAGATCATAGACTTCAAATGATGAGCTATTTTGATTCTTGGGTGATTTCAAATAAAGAGTATGGCATGTGCGATAAGTATTTTTTGCCTGAGCAATTCCTGAGAACTTCTGCGCTTTTTCATCCAAACCTTTACTGAAGCTGTTTGATATTTTTAACAGCGAATTATAGTCAATCACACTGAAGACCTACGCATTGGTTTCCACGGCAGTTACTCCAGCATCCTACATAATAAATTTGGCGAAATGCCATACAATCTGATAAGAGAAGAAACAGATGAGCCTGGTTGCATGGTCATAGCAATAAATTGGGCTTTTTCGCGAGCTGAAAAACGCTGACGACACTGAACTGATTTAATAACTTCAATACGTTCCATAGAACACTCCTTAATTCTAGTGCTATGACTAAGTCTTAATTGAGAAGTGTCCGTTTTAACTGGAGCTATTACATAAACCGCCAGGGATTGATCTGTAATGAACATAAAGCTATAAACTTACTTAACTTACTTAACTTACTTAACTTACTTAACTTACTTAACTTACTTAACTTACTTAACTTACTTAACTTACTTAACTTACTTAACTTACTTAACTTACTTAACTTACTTAACTTATTTAACTTACTTAACTTACTTAACTTACTTAACCTTAATTTATATAACCTCCAAGAGAGTTATGGGATGGGAAACTACTTCCTGTCGTTCTTGTCAGGGATTTGTCCATATATGGAAGTGCATTGTTAAGAATTAAAGATTTCTCTGACCAGGAGACAGCCAAGGACTGATCTGTTATGAATATAAAGTTACATAACTTACGCAAATTATGATCTTATGTAACCCTGAAGAGAGTTATGAGATTGAAAACTCTCCCTATATTTCTTGTCAGGGATTTGTCCATATATGGAATGCAGCGCTGAAAAATTAAAGATCTCTCTGGCCAGAAGATCGCCAGGGGCTGAACTATCAGAGATATAAATTTATAAAGTTACATAACTTACGCAACTTATGATCTTATGTAACCCTGAAGAGAGTTATGAGATTGAAAACTCTCCCTATATTTCTTGTCAGGGATTTGTCCATATATGGAATGCAGCGCTGAAAAATTAAAGATCTCTCTGGCCAGAAGATCG
>NZ_VPEY01000043.1:0-8306 GCF_013416935.1 Acinetobacter sp. YH1901141
AGCTGAAGCTCGTGATTGTTCGCGATATGTGGCTGACTGGTTTCGATGCACCGAGTATGCACACGCTCTACATCGACAAGCCAATGAAAGGCCATAACCTCATGCAAGCGATTGCACGAGTGAACCGTGTCTATAAAGACAAGATTGGTGGCTTAGTTGTCGATTACCTTGGTATCGCATCTGACCTGAAAGAAGCACTTTCATTTTACTCTGAAGCGGGTGGTAAGGGTGACCCTGCATTAGTGCAAGACGAAGCTGCAACCATTCTACAAGAGAAGCTCGAAGTGATTGATGGCATCATGCATGGCTTCAATTACCAAGAATACTTCACAGCCAATACTTCTCGTAAGCTCAACATTATCCTCGAAGCAGAAGAACACATCTTAGGTGTAGACCAAGGAGAAGGTAAGACTCGCTTCCTGACAGCAGTTGCAGCGATGTCACAGGCATTTGCTTTAGCAGTGCCTCATCCTCATGCGATGGAAGCAGCACCAGTGGTTGCCTTCTTCCAAGCAGTGAAAGCGCGACTTGCGAAGTTCAGTGATGGCTCAGGCAACGTCTCTGGCATGAGTAATGCTGAGCTTGAAGCCAAAGTAAAGCAAACCATTGACCAAGCACTTGTTACAGAACAAGTGGTCGACATCTTCGATGCAGCAGGAATCCAGAAGCCAGACATCTCAATTCTCTCAGATGAGTTCATGCAGGAGATGAAAGGCTATCAGCATAAGAACATTGCACTTGAAACATTGAAGAAGCTCCTTGGTGATGAGATCAAGGTAAGAGAACAGCGGAGTGTCACGCAAGGTAAAAAACTCATGGATATGCTGAGCTCTGCGATCAAGGGCTATCAAAATAAGGTGCTGACAGCAGCCGAAGTCATTGATGAACTCATCAAGTTGGCTAAGGCAATCCAAGAGTCAGACAAGCTGGCAGAAGAACTCAACCTGACTGAATACGAATATGCATTCTACTCAGCAGTCGCAGACAATGACAGTGCTAGAGAGTTGATGCAAAAGGATATTCTTAGAGAGCTTGCAGTTGTCCTCACAGACTCGATTCGTAAGAATGTAACCTTGGATTGGACTGTTAAGGAATCTGCGAGAGCGAAACTCAGAGTTATTGTGAAACGATTACTCAAGAAGTATGGCTATCCACCTGATATGGCTTTGCTTGCAACAGAGACTGTCTTGGAGCAGGCGGAGCAATTGGCGGATGAGTTATCTGCCGCTTAATTTTTTGCAATCAAATTGAAATTATTACAAAACTAGATTAGTTCTACATAACAACTAATCTAGTTGCATATCATACCTCGAGGCCTAACTCTTTGAGAACACCAGCATACTTTCTGACAAACTCGACATCTTGTAGTTCAATCAGAAGCCTTTTCTCTAGATCAGCATAGCTTTCCCCTACTGCAGCTTTTTTGCTTGCAAATGGATCATGGTGAGCTAGCTTGTTGGCAAAGAATTGAATCTGTTTATCTGTCAATTTCTTAGGTTTATTATGCGTAATTGCATCCACAGGTTGCTTAGGTTTGAATGAAAAAGAGAAACCACTAATCTGAAAATAGATATTCTCAATGTCTTAAAGAACTTAATTCAAGAAAATAGCCTATGTAGAATAGGTATTCTTACTCCTAAAAGTTATAAAGATTGACAATATAATAAAAAATATTATATATTAATCTGTTTTTTATAACTAAAAATTATGTATAGACAAACATTTAATAAGAACAAAAACAACTTCAAATAAAAAGAGATATAACTATGTATTCAGTATTCATCATTACCAATAAAAAAAAATTTGTATTAGCAACATATAACGACTTCAACCCAGAACTGTCATATCAAACAAAGCTACAGCTTATTCTAAATGGACCTACTGTTCCTGTAACTGCATTTGAAAATACTTCAAAGCTGCTGAAGACTTTGAAATTAAAACTTATAAAAGTGGTATCGACAATGCTTTAGAAGCAAGCTTAGAAGTCAACAACATTAATCTGGTACAAGCCAATAAGAAAGCAACAGCAGATGCTCGTGTACCTGTATTACCAAAAACAAGAAAGCCACGTACTAAGAAGACAACAAATGAAGATCAAGGGCTGTAAGCGTCAAGCCTTCCTAGATCAAGCTGTACTGAATGGCGGTCAACTCTTCTACCTAATAAAATGCTGGAACAAGGAAGAGTCATTTTACAAGCTCGGCATAACCATGAACAACATACTCACCAGATACGGTACAATTCGCTCTATGCCATACGAATGGGAGATCCTACTAGAACTAACCGATACAGCAGAAGCAGTCTATGACATAGAAGTAACGTTCAAAACAGAAATGAACGACTACCACTATAAGCCTAAAATTTCATTCAACGGATCAGGTACAGAATGCTATACTGAACTATCTGAAGCTTTACAACAGCTTATAAAATGACCATTTTAAAAATAATTCTAAGTTCAATTCTGGTGTTTGGTTTACCAATATTGACACATGCAACTCCAGATTACGTTTATGAATATCCCACAATAGAATTAACTAGTCGTGAACAAGTTGTACGTGAGCTTGCTTTGTATGAACAACTTCAGATGCGGGATGGCCAAATCAATGTAAGATCTAGAGATGAATTAGAAAGAAAAGCTAATTTGTGCAGGTCAAATTTCGTTCATTATAATTTTATAGCCCAAATACAAAGAAATTTAAAAGTAATTAATGCAGGAATAAGTGACGACTACGCTTATAGAACATATATAAAACCTGCGGAAAAAGAAATTGAGAAGAATAATAGAGAAGTAGGTAGAGACTGTAGGGATGTTTTGAAAGAAGACAAGACAAGATATAAAAAATTACTAGGGATTAAATAATGAAAATTAAGACTACCCTACTCTCTCTTTTGGCTGTATCTAGTATCTCAACTAGCTACGCTTATAACACTGTATACAAATACACTGAACCGAAGGCTGAACAATCTAGAGATGTTTTTTACCAAACTTTAGGACTTTTCGCTGAGTTAAAGAATGAAAAATACATTAGTTCTCTTCTTATTAAAGATCCAAGAAACAACATTGTTAATAAAGATAAAAGATACAAAGTGAAATTATGCGAACTGGTACAAGTTATAGAAGATGAGAAAGCTTATATAATAGCTAATAGAGTTACGCAATCAGGATCAGTTATTGGTTTAGAAAAATATCAGGATCAGTTAGAAAAAGAAATTGGTGAAAGCTGCGAAGAGTTGTTTAAATGGCGCAATGGGTGAATCACAATATATAGTGGTTTAAATTAAATAAAAACACTACATATAGTATTTAGGACTTAAGATTTATAAAATAGTGTGATATATTTCTCATTACTTATTTAGAACGACTTAGGCTAAGTAAGAGTAATACCAAACTAGGTCAGTCATTTATATATCCTTTATCTCATCCTTACTAATCTGCTTATTCAGGTAGGCAGATCAGACATCCTTATTTCCTTTTTAGCTTGGAATAGTCTATCTCTTTCTATGTAAGCGTCCGCTGAACACACCTTCTGAATTCATCCTATAAGCCTTAATTTAGTCCCCACTTAGAAACAAGTGGGGACTTAAATTTATGACTACAAATAATCAGACATCCATCGCATCTCTTGCGAAAAAACGAAGAACATACAGTGCTGAATTTAAACAGCAGATCGTTCAGGCTTGTAAAGCACCGGACGTTTCAATTGCTTCAGTCGCTTTGCAACATGGATTGAATACAAATCTTGTATCCAAATGGATTCGCTTAATTGATGCTAAGCCAGGGAGTGATTGCTCACCACTACCGAATAAACCTGCATTTATTGCCTTATCTTGCTCTGCACCATTAGATCCTACTCCTACTGACATGTTAAAAGTTCAAATTACTTTACCCCACTCAAAAGCAGAAATTGGCTTGAAATGGCTGACATCAGAAATACCTGCCTTGGCAGAATTACTCAAGGCACTGGCAACATGATCCGTATTGATGAAATCTGGTTGTCTACTCAGCCCATGGACATGCGTGCAGGTATGGATACGACCATGGCTCAGGTGGTGAGAGCCTTTGGCTACATCAAACCGCATTGTGCTTACCTGTTCTGTAATAAACGTGGCCATCGCATGAAAGTGTTGGTACATGATGGACTGGGCATCTGGCTGTGTGCCAGGCGGCTGGAACAGGGAAAATTCCACTGGGCTAAAGTTCACCAAGGTGAAACCGTGGCCCTCAGCCCGGAACAGTTACAGGCATTAATCCAGGGTTTGCCCTGGCAGCGCATTGGACGACAGCAAGTGGTAACAATGCTCTAAACCAAGCTCGGCTATTCTGCTATTCTCCAAACGTTCTATTTCCTCTGCGTCATGACCTCAGGCATACTGCGGTCATGAATACGCTGCCTGACTTAAGCCAACTGACCCATGAACAACTGCTGGAATTTACCCGGCAGTTGGCGATGCAGCATCAGTCTCTGGCACAATCAAATCAAGAATTAGAAAAATCAAACCAGCAATTGGATGCCAAAGTTCAGCATCTTTCTATTCTCAATCAAAAATACGAGCATGAACTCGCACTATTTAAACAGCACAAATTCGGCAGTAAAAACGAACATCTCACTGCAAAACAAATCCATCTCTGGGATGAAGCGGTCGAAGAAGATATTGCAGCCGTTGATCTGGAACTGGAACGGCTGAATGCAGATAAAACCGATGCAGCGACACACAAAGCCAAAGCAAATAAACCTAAACGTCGACTGCTGCCCGATCATCTACACACCATTCGTATTGAGCATGAACCAGCATCAACCCAATGCAGTTGTGGCTGCCAGTTACGTCGTATCGGCGAAGATATCAGTGAAAAACTGCATTTCAGACCGGCACAGTTCTATAAGGAACAGCATGTACGTGGCAAATGGGTCTGTGATCAGTGTGACACCCTGACTCAGCAAGCGATGCCCGCCTATGTGATTGATAAAGGCATTGCTTCACCTGAACTGCTCAGCCATGTGCTGGTATCGAAGTATGCCGATCATTTGCCGCTGTACCGTCAGCGCCTGATCTATCAGCGGGCGGGCATTGATCTGTCCAGATCCACGTTATCTGACTGGATTGGTCGCTGCGGTGTGGAACTGGAACCTCTGGCCAATGCCTTAAAACAGGTGGTGCTGCAACAGCGGGTGATCCATGCCGATGAAACGCCGGTCACCATTATGCGGATGGGTGAGAATGAGAAAAAACCGAAGAAAGGTTATGTCTGGGCCTATGCCACCACACAGTACAATCCAGTTCAAGCGGTGATCTATGACTTTCAGGATAGTCGTTCAGGCCAGCATGCTGAAGAGTTCCTGAAAGACTGGCAGGGCCATCTGGTCTGTGATGATTACAGTGGTTATAAAGCACGTTTTAAATCAGGTCAGGTGATTGAGGTGGGCTGCATGGCCCATGCACGTCGTAAATTCCATGAACTGCATGTAACTGGGAAAAGTCAGGTTGCTGAACAGGCATTAGTGCTGATTCAGAAACTGTATGCGATAGAAGCAGAACTCAGGAAAAAGACCGATGGTACAGCGGAAGACCGCCGCGAATACCGACAACAGCATAGTCAACCAGTGATGCAACAACTATATGAATGGCTCAACCAACATCATCTGACAGTGCCATCGAGTTCTCCTACCGCCAAGGCTATCAATTACACTCTGAAGCGTTGGCCAGCTTTAAGCCGCTATTTGGATGATGGCAATCTACCGATTTGCAATAATTGGGTAGAGAATCAAATGCGACCTTGGGCCTTAGGGCGCAAGAACTGGCTGTTTGCTGGCTCGCTGCGCAGCGGCCAGCGAGCGGCGAATATCATGACTTTAATCCAGTCAGCAAAGCTGAATGGCTTGGATCCGTATGCCTATTTAAGTGATGTGCTGAAAAGGCTGCCGACACATAAAGTGACCCAGATTGAAGAGTTACTGCCACATCGCTGGAAATCCAACTCAAATTAAAAAATAGGCATGGGGTTCAGCGGACGCTTACTTTTCTTTTGCAAAGCCATCCATTAGAATAGCCTCACATTCTTCTTGTTTAGTTAGTTCCATGATTCAGTTAGACCAACTTTCCATTCGTCGCGGTGGGCGTGTTTTATTTCAAAAAGCATCTATGCAATTGCATCCAGGCTGGAAAATCGGCTTAACCGGTGTAAATGGTGCGGGTAAATCGACTCTTTTTTCTGCGCTTTTAGGTGGAATGGAATCTGATGGCGGATCCTTAACTCGTCCTGCAGTATGGACCGTCGCTCATATGGCACAAGAAATCAAAGCACTCGATATGAAAGCGATTGATTTCGTTCTTTCAGGCGATGAGGAATATTGGGATATACAACATAAACTTGAACATCCAGAACAATTAGACAATGAAGCATTGGCACACTTATATGGCCGATTTGATGAAATCCATGGCTATACAGCTCCATCCAAAGCCTCACAGCTGATGGCTGGCCTGGGATTCTTTGAACATCAGTCCCAGCTCAATGTTTCAAGCTTTTCAGGTGGTTGGCGTATGCGTTTAAACCTTGCGCGTACCCTGATGAGCCGTTCTGACCTGTTATTACTCGATGAGCCAACCAACCACTTAGACTTAGATGCGATTTTGTGGTTAGAAGATTGGTTAAAAGCTTACGAAGGCACACTGATCTTAATTTCACATGACCGTGATTTCTTAGATGCGGTGACTGATCATATTTTACACATCGAAAATCAAGAGCTGACGCTTTACACCGGTAACTATTCAACCTTTGAACGCACCCGTTCTGAGCGCTTGGCACAACAACAACAAGCCTATGAAAAACAACTCGAAACTCGTGCGCATCTCCAAAAATTTATTGACCGTTTTAAAGCCAAAGCGACTAAAGCTAAGCAGGCTCAAAGCCGTATTAAACAATTAGAACGTATGCAGGAACTTTCTGCCGCGCATGTCGATACGCCATTTACCTTTAGTTTCCGTGAGCCAACCAAAATGAGCTCGCCGCTGTTACAAATGGAACATGTCGATATTGGCTATGGTGACAAACTGATTGCCACCAATGTGAATTTACAGATTACCCCAAACAGTCGCATTGGTTTACTCGGGATGAATGGTGCGGGTAAATCAACCTTAATTAAATCCTTGGTTGGTGACCTTCCCTTATTACAAGGGACGCGCAAAGCCTCGGAACTGTTAAATATTGGCTATTTTGCACAGCATCAAATGGATGCTCTAGATGGCAATGCCAGCCCAATGTTGCAATTATCTCGAATCGCTGACAAAAAAATCAGTGAAGCGGTATTACGTTCATTCTTAGGTAGCTTTGGTTTTAGTGGCGAACGCATGGATACGCCAAGTGAAGGATTTTCAGGCGGTGAACGAGCACGATTGGCTTTAGCTTTGATTGTTTGGCAGCGTCCCAATGTTTTAATTCTAGATGAACCGACCAACCATTTAGACCTTGATATGCGTCATGCGCTAACTATGGCATTACAAGACTTTGAAGGCGCTGTGGTTTTGGTTTCGCATGAACGTCAATTGATTGCCAGTGTTTGTGACGAATTATTATTGGTACATCATGGGAAATGTCGCGAATTTGATGGTGACCTCGTGGCTTATGCCGATTGGCTGCGTCAAGCACGGATCGACATGATGAAAAATAGTCAACAAGCCCCGACTCCCATCAAATCTCAAGTTGAAACTAAACCGACGATTTCCAAAGTCGATAAAGAAGCGCAACGTAAAGAAGCTGCACGTCAGCGTGAATTGACCCGCCCGATTCGTAAAAACATTGAAAAAAATGAAGCGCAAATCAGCAAAATTCAGCCACGCTTAAACGAAATCGAGGAATTATTAGCAGACAGTGCTTTATATGAAGCCAGTCGTAAAGATGACTTACTCAAACTAATGAATGAGCAAACAGAATTAAAAGCCAAACTTGAATCTGTCAAAGAGCAAATGCTTGAATTAATGATGGAATTAGAAGAAATGGAAAGTAGTTTTGAAGCTTAATTTAAAAAGCAAAACCGTAAGCGTCCGCTGAACCCCCATGCCTATTTTTTAATTCGATTTAGGTTTCCAGCGGTGTGGTAGCAATTCTTCAATCTGAGTCACTTTATGTGTCGGCAACCTTTTCAGCACATCACTTAAATAGGCATAGGGATCCAGCCCATTCAGTTTTGCTGACTGGATTAATGTCATAATATTGGCTGCTCGCTGACCGCTGCGCAGCGAACCTGCAAATAACCAGTTCTTACGTCCCAACGCCCAGGGGCGCATCTGGTTTTCCACCCAGTTATTGCAAA
>NZ_VPEY01000044.1:0-8152 GCF_013416935.1 Acinetobacter sp. YH1901141
CTTCGTTGTATTGGTTATCGTCTGGTTTATGAAGTCGTTGATGATGAGGTAGTTGTCATCGTGATTGCTGTAGGCAGACGTGAAAACAATGCCGTCTATGATGATGCCAACTCTCGTCATTCATAAAAGATGTAATGCCTATAAGCAGGTAGTGTCTATGAAAACACTCATGTTTATGGGCATTTTTGATGTAGATAATCTTCGATTAGGTAGTAGTAAATTACAACTATTTTGAAATCAATAAACAACTATTATGAAACCAAAACGAAATCAATTTATAGGCAGGACATTTACTTCACACAAAGCAGTTGATCCCATTTAAAGTAGTTCTGTGTTAGCCGATTTCGTGACATATTCCATGTTCTGTTCGGCATTAAACTTGCGCCCAAGGCAATCTTGGTTTTGCCATACTTAAGATGAATCGCTTCAAGGGAATCCATCAAAGCATCACTGACTTCGATGTGCTTCATGTCGGTAAACATGTCATATACATGGCTTGCCTTTGGTTCGAGACACGTCAGAATCACGCCACATTTCTTGAAGGCAATGTCCTTGGCATACAGGCCATCAATCATCGCTGTAGCGAGTTTAGATAGCAGCAATAAGTTGTCGGTAGGTTCTGGTAAAGCCAAGGATAAAGACTTATTGTAGAAGGGCTTTGAGCTATCAAATGGGTTTGATTGTACGAAACCAATCAGACAACCACACAACAGATTATCATCTCTCAGTCTGCTAACCGCATCCATGACATATAGCGACATAGCCTCCTTGAGATCATCAATATGGTAGATGCGTTGACCAAAAGAGCGACTCGCAATAATTTGCTTCTTGGCTGGTGGCGTATGTTCCAGTTCAATGCAAGCAATTCCCTGCAGTTCCAATAAGGTTCTGTGCATCACTACAGAAAATTGGTCCCTGATCATCAGAGGGGAAGCCAGGACAAAATCCATAACTGAATGAATCCCCAGGCTGTTGAGCTTCTTAGAATGCTTTCGGCCTATGCCCCAGATTTCACCAACATCTATGGCTTGATGCAGAGTTTCAGCAGAGCATGGATCCATTGAAACCAAGTTGCAAACACCATTGAAGTAAGCGTTCTTCTTGGCAATATGGTTCGCTAGTTTCGCTTCAGTCTTTGAACGTCCAATGCCAATACATACAGGTAAACCAAGCCAAGAAAACACACGCTGACGAATCTGATGGGCATATTCAGTCAAGTCGTAATTCCCTGAATGAGCTGTCAGATCCAGAAAGCACTCATCAATTGAGTAAATCTCCTGTTCTTTGGGAGATACGAAATCGGACAGGATTTTCATGAATCTGCGAGACATCTCTGCATACAGTGCATAGTTGCTCGATAGCACCTGCACCTGATGCTGCTCTACGATGTCCTTGATCTGAAAGAGAGGAACACCCATCTTGATGCCCAAGTCCTTGGCTTCCTGAGATCGAGCTACAGCACAGCCATCATTGTTGGATAGCACAATGACAGGCTTATTGTTCAAACTTGGGTTAAAGATACGTTCACAACTGACATAGCAGTTGTTGATGTCTACTAAAGCATAGATCTTCTGGTGAGATGCTTGCATGAGCATGAAACCAATAAAGTATTAACGCTTTCTGAATGGCTTGATGACAAAAGTCACTACACCCCAAATCACCATTTCCTGCCCATCCTTTAGATGAATGTCAGAATACTCAGGGTTCTCTGCTTTAAGCCAATGGTTATGATCACCTTCAATCATGAGACGTTTCACGGTGAACTCATCGTCGATCAGTGCAATCACGATGTCTTCATGCTTGGCTTCAATGCTCCGGTCTACAATTAGTTCATCATCAATCTCAATACCTGCATCTCTCATGGAAAGTGAAGCTACTTTCACAACGAAGGTTGCAGCTTCATTTTTGATGAGGTGTTCATTCATGTCCAAGGTTTTGTCGACATAGTCCTGGGCAGGAGAAGGGAAGCCAGCAGCAACCTTTTCTGAAGCCAAGGGAATGTGCATAAGTGTTGTAGGATCTACAAGCGTGATGGATGCCACATCATTGAAGCTTTGCTTCTCTGCCTCGTTGAGGTAATTCTTGATCTCTATGATTTTGGATACAGGTACTCTTACCGTTTTTGTAGGTTCATTATATTTAAGCTTTCTACCGGAACCTTCTCGGCTTCCCCCACGATTATTGCTCATGACTCATCAACTTTTTTGATTTTGTGACGTAATCAAATATATGACTGGATGTGCTACAGATTCAAGACTATTTCGATGAATGGTGAATAAACCTTAACGGTTCCCATAAAGGCCACTGCAAATTTTCCCGCATTATCGCCACCTCACTGGAGGTATACGACAATTAATGTCATCTGCATGCTTACGCACGCATAGATAATTGGTTAGTATTCAATTAACAAATATTAGATAAGCTATTCATTAAAGGACGATTCATGGCCCGTGCTCCAAAGAAAGAAGCCAAACAAGAACCATTAGAGGTTGTACTGTGGAAAGCAGCAGATAAGCTTCGTAAGAACATTGATGCAGCCGAATACAAGCATGTTGTTCTTGGTTTGATCTTCTTGAAGTACATCTCTGACTCATTTGAAGCCCACTACAACTTACTGGTTTTAGGTGAAGGAGAGTTTGCAGGAGCTGACCCTGAAGACCGTGATGAATACACTGCATACAACGTCTTTTTTGTTCCTGATAATGCACGTTGGTCATTCCTGTTAAACCAAGCAAAACAACCTAACATTGGCAAGTTAGTCGATGATGCAATGGAAGCCATTGAGAATGACAACCCTCAGCTCAAAGGCGTACTTCCTAAGGTCTATGCACGTCAGAATCTTGATCCTACGAGTCTAGGAGAGCTGATTGATCTGATTGGTAACATTGCACTAGGCGATGCGAAATCTCGCTCTGCCGACGTTCTAGGCCATGTATTCGAGTACTTCCTTGGTGAGTTCGCTTTAGCTGAAGGTAAGCAAGGCGGACAGTTCTACACGCCTAAATCCATCGTAAGCTTATTGGTTAATATGCTTGAACCATATAAAGGACGTGTATTCGATCCTTGCTGTGGTTCGGGTGGTATGTTCGTACAGTCTGAGAAATTCGTAGAGTCGCATCAAGGCTTAGTCGATGACATCTCCATCTATGGACAAGAGAGTAACCAAACCACTTGGCGACTCGCTAAGATGAACTTAGCGATTCGTGGCATCAACTCAGAGCATGTGAAATGGAACTCTGAGGGTTCATTCTTGAACGATGCACACAAAGACCTGAAAGCGGATTACATCATTGCTAATCCACCATTCAACGTCTCAGATTGGAGTGGTGAACAGTTAGTTGGTGATGCTCGTTGGTCATTGGGCACACCTCCTGCAGGTAATGCGAACTTCGCATGGATGCAACACTTCTTGTATCACATGAGTCCTAAAGGTCAGGCAGGAGTTGTACTTGCTAAAGGTGCGCTTACTTCTAAAACCAGTGGTGAAGGTGAGATTCGTAAAGCCTTGGTTTCAGAAGCCAATGTCATTGACTGTATTGTGAACCTCCCTGCAAAGCTGTTCCTGAATACCCAGATTCCTGCTGCTTTATGGTTTATGCGTCGTGATCGTGTTGGTTCAACCAAGTACAAAGACCGCAGCAATGAGATTCTATTTATTGATGCGCGTAACCTGGGTCATCTGATTAACCGCAGAACCAAAGTGTTGTCTGATGAAGACATCAAGCTGATCACTGAGACTTACCACAATTGGAGAAACCAAGATGGTGAGTATGAAGACGTTGCTGGCTTCTGTGCTTCTGTACCGCTTGAGAAAGTGGCAGAGTTTGATTATGTACTGACACCAGGTCGTTATGTGGGTTTAGCGGATGATGAAGATGAGTTCGACTTTAAGGAATGCTTTACTAGCCTGAAGGCTGAGTTTGAAGCACAGCTTGAAGAGGAAGCTAAGCTGAATCAAGCCATTGCTGAAAACTTGGCAAAGGTGATTGTATGAGTGAGTGGCAACAGCTTTCGTTAGGAAGTTTAATGGAAATCATCGGTGGTGGAACACCTAAAACCTCTGTATCTGAGTACTGGGGAGGTGATATTCCTTGGCTGTCAGTAGTCGATTTTAATACAGGGCTTAAATTTGTCAGTAGTACAGAAAAGACTATCACTCAAGAAGGTTTGAATAACTCGAGTACTAAACTACTGAATAAAGGCGACATTATCATCTCAGCTCGTGGAACTGTTGGTGTACTCGCAATTTTAGATAAACCTATGACGTTTAACCAATCCTGCTATGGTATTCGGTCTAAAAAAGGAATATCTGATACAGATTACCTGTATTACCTTTTAACTGATACAGTTCGAGAATTGACTCAAATTTCACATGGCGGTGTATTTGATACTATCACGAGAGCCACATTTGATGAGATTGAAGTAGCTGTACCACCACTCCCTGAACAAAAAGCCATAGCCTCAGTCCTTTCATCACTCGATGACAAGATTGGCTTATTGCATCGTCAGAACAAGACCTTGGAAGCCATGGCTGAAACACTGTTTCGTCATTGGTTTATTGAAGAAGCGAAAGAGGATTGGGAGGAAGTAACTCTAGCTGATGTTTGTACTCGTATCACTGATGGATCTCATAGTAGTCCTGCATCGGTTGAGGATGGGTATCCAATGGCTTCGGTAAAAGATATGTATGATTGGGGCATTAATCAGTCTACATGTCGCAAAATCTCTAAAGAAGATTACGAGGCTTTAGTACAGGCAGATTGTAAGGCATTACAAGGTGACATCCTAATAGCTAAAGATGGTAGTTATCTAAAACATGTCTTCCTTATGGAGGAGAGCTTAGATGTCGTCTTATTATCGTCTATTGCTATGCTGAGACCAAATGGTCAATACCACCCTATGCTTTTAACCTTATTCTTGAAACTGGATTCAACCCATGATTTGATGCAAAACATCGTCACTGGGGCTGTGATTCCAAGGATTGTCTTAAAAGACTTTCGTAAGTTTCCAATACAATTACCACCTAAAGATTTACAGGATAAAGCAGTCAAGATCATTAAACCAATATTTGAAAAATGTTGGGAAAACAACCGACAAATCCAAACGCTAGAAAACCTAAGAGACTCGCTTCTACCAAAGCTCATGAGTGGTGAAATCAGAGTCCAATACCAAACAGAAGAAGTTGCATAACATTGAGTGAAGTCATTTGATGGCTTCATCTTTTTTACATTCAGGGGTAAACATGAACAAGAAGCTAATAGGGGCTTTAATTGCAATCGTAGTCGTGATCTGTGGCTACCTGTATGCCACACCATACCTTGCACTCAATAACATCAAGAAAGCAGCACAGGCAGGTGATAGCGATACAGTATCCAAGTACATTGACTATCCAAGCGTGCGTCAGAGCTTCAAAGACCAGATGAATGCCATGATGGCTAAAGAGCTAATGAATCAAGACACTGATGGTTTTGCTGCATTAGGAGCAATGCTTGCTTCAACCATGGTCGATAAGATGATTGATGGCTTTGTCACACCTGAAGGGATGACCCTAATGCTACAAGGCAAAGACCTAAAACAATCAGCACAGCAGTCAATGGGTGGGCAAGATTCATCAAACCAAGAAAATGAAGAACCTAAGCCAGAGTATGAAGCAGGCTACACGTCCCTAAATGATTTTGAGGTGGTCATTAAAGATCAGGATCAATCCAAAGAAGTCAAAGTGCTCATGGCTCGTGATGGCTTAAGTTGGAAGATTCACAAGATCGCTGTGCCGATGGATTAAGTAGAAGAGAATAAGAGGAAAACAGAATGATAAAGCGCATGACTCAAATGGGAATTGGCTTGATTGCTGTAGTTGGCTTTGCTGCCACTGTCCAAGCAGCTCCAGCTAAATTCAATCATAGCGGTATACAAAAAGGTAAAGTCATAGAAACTTGTTATCACTCTCCTTGTTCAGTCGCCAAGTTTGTCTCTTACAAACAACTTAACAAGACAGCGACAGAATCCAAGATCCAAGTCACCTTGCTGGGTGGGAGCCGTGAGTGGGAAGCCAAGAAAATTGACTGGAACAGATCGCCACATAAAGTCACTGTGAATTGCTCATACAAACGACCAACAGTTCAGATCGGTTCACAAAAGACTCTGATTCCACTCAATGATGGTTTAGGTGTACCAGGTGTTCTAATGGTTGATGCTGAACTCTACCTCTATGCTTGCCATAAGTTTGAGGGAGCTATTGAGGATGCTGTGCAGAAGTATGGCTATAACGTGCAGGACGATGAATAAGGTTTCTCAGCTTTACATTCAGATAACAATTAATGAGTCCAGGCTATATGGACAAGTTTAGGGGGAAGTATTCAAGTGACTAAGATGACTGAATCAGACATTGAGCTGATGGCGATAGAGCAACTAGAGGGATTGGGCTATACCTATGTGTATGGACCAGAAATTGAATCCAAAGGAATCAATCCTCTGCGAAGCTATAAGCAGGTCATTTTGGAACCCAAAGTACTGGAGGCCTTGCAACGTCTCAATCCTCATTTGAATGAAGACAAGTGCATTGAGGCGCTGAAGCAAGTCACCAATCTGCATTCCCCAGATATGCTCAGCAACAACCAGGCATTCCACCGCTTACTTACTGAAGGCATCAATATTGAAGTGAGCAAGGATGGTAACACCCAAGGTGAATATGCTTGGCTTGTTGACTTCAATAATCCAAGCAATAACGAATTCCTTGTCGTAAACCAAGTCACCATCAAAGAAGATCGTTGGACAAGACGACCTGACATTATCATCTATGTGAATGGCTTACCTTTAGTGGTCATTGAGCTTAAAAATGCCACAGACGAGAATGCCACTGTAGAAGGCGCATATAAGCAGATCCAGACCTACCAAAGCCAGATCCCATCACTATTCACCTACAATGCCTTCAACGTCATCTCTGATGGTTTAGAGGCGAAAGCAGGCACTGTGTCAGCAGACCTGAGTCGTTACATGGCTTGGAAGACTTCTAATGGTCAAACCAAAGCAAAGAAGACGCAGGCACAGCTTGAAGTCTTACTACATGGTTTGCTCAATCCAGTGACATTACTCGACATGATCAGACACTTCATTGTGTTTGAATCCAATAAGCAAGAAGATGCCAACGGCTTAATCACTATTAAGACTATCAAGAAGATGGCTGCTTACCACCAGTACTATGCAGTGAATGCAGCAGTCCTCTCTACTATTCGTGCATCTGCAATGTCTTCGGACTCGAAATCAGCAGAACTTGCGATGCAACATCAGGGCAGGAGTAAGCTTGAACTTGTGCAACAACAAGCAGTCGGTGATAAGAAAGCAGGTGTAGTATGGCATACCCAAGGTTCGGGTAAATCTCTGTCTATGGTCTTCTACACAGGCAAGATTGTCTTGGCTTTGGATAACCCTACAGTCGTAGTCATCACAGACCGTAATGACCTAGATGACCAACTGTTTGGAACCTTTGCAGCATCAAGCCAACTGCTTAGACAAACCCCTAAGCAAGCAGATAACCGAGAAGAACTTAAAGAACTCCTCAAAGTTGGCTCAGGTGGTGTGATCTTCACAACCATTCAGAAATTCCAACCTGAAGATGGTGGTAGCGTTTATGAGCAACTCTCTGATCGAACCAACATTGTCGTGATTGCTGATGAAGCACATCGTTCGCAGTATGGCTTCAATGCCAAGGAAGTCGATGTCAAAGACGATGATGGCAAGGTTGTAGGTAAGCGTACTGTCTATGGTTTTGCCAAGTACATGCGTGATGCTTTACCGAATGCCACTTATCTTGGCTTCACTGGTACACCAATTGAGAAAACGGATGTCAACACACCTGCAGTGTTTGGTAACTATGTCGACATCTATGACATCTCGCAAGCTGTTGAAGATGGTGCAACCGTTCGGATCTTCTATGAAAGCCGACTTGCTAAGATTGCCATCAGTGAGGAAGGCAAAGAGCTGATTGAAGACTTCGACGAACAGTTCAGTGAAGACGACTTAAACCAAACACAAAAAGAGCGTGCGAAGTGGGCAAGGGTCGAAGGGCTGATCGGTAGTAAAGAGCGTATCAAAGCGATTGCCAAAGACATCGTAGAACACTTTGAACAACGTCTGAAAGCTAATGCAAACCAAG
>NZ_VPEY01000045.1:0-8073 GCF_013416935.1 Acinetobacter sp. YH1901141
CAATACCAGCGCACAGCCCAAAGAATGATTTCGCCCTGAAAATGCCGACCATGGAAAGGATTCATATGCTGCACCTTTAGCTAAAACAGTCTTCAGCTTACCATTCGTGGTTATTTGCAACAGTGCCTTTGAAAGCTCATCAAGGATAAATTCACCTTGACGACCACGCTCAGCAATTGTATGGAACAGTTGCTTTGGTGCCAGCGCATAACCGACTTCTTCGACTGAGTTTTCTTTAATGCCATCAATCAGTTCAGCATGTTCAGGGTTATTTTCATCAAGTTGATGGTATTTTTCTGCCAAGCCTTCATCTTGCAACAGTTCATTGGCAAAGCTAATCGCTTTTTCAGACAGGTATTTGTAGAAAATGAAGCCGAGAATGTAGTCACGGAACTCATCAGCCCCCATTTTTCCACGTAAATCGTTTGCAATGTTCCAAAGATGTTTTTGTAGTTGTTGAAGTTGAACCTGAGTCATGAAGCAAGAATCTCTAGTAATACCTAAATTTGCTTAAGTATAACGAGTATCTGCTTATAAAAATTAGGTTTTGACCGTCTTGGAATCAAATATGGGTTTCACCGAATGCTTACCTAAAAAAGTTTATCAAAGGACTTGAAAAAATTAAAATAAAGATTATCGTATTACGATAACCCACAAAAAATGGATCATATATGATTCCAATGTTAGCTTCACAACTCAAACAAGAAACCGACTGGCGTGTTATTCACTGTGAAATATTAATGGATCAATCTCATACTGATACTGATGAGGCTTTTGGACATATCCTAATAGTATCAAAACACGGTGTCTCTATATGCTTTGGGTTTACCTCATACACGAATAAAGAAATCGAAATGCACGAAATCCGTATTCTAAATGCAGATAATATTGAAATATGTGCGCATGAAGATGATGATGGTGAGGTCATACCTACCGCTTATGACATTGCAGATCAAACAAATTGGCGAAAAATTGCAATAAATACGAAGTATGAAAAAGTTAGAAGGAAAGTCAAAAGTATAAGTTTTAATCTGGCTAATGAAGCTGACATTTTATATTTTGCACAAAGTCAAAAAGACTTTTCAAACTGGGTAAAAAATAAAATTCTAGAAGAAATTAGCCAAAAATCGCTATCCTAAATTTTACCCACAAGAAATGGGGATAATTTCTGTCTTGGAACCTTGATAACTGGGCAAAAATACCCAAATTGAGCGTTTTTTAGACAGTTTTATTGGCAAAAACTATCAAAAACGCTCATAAAAAAAGGCCGACTTGTTTCCAAGTCGGCCTTTCGGGTCTGTGCCACCTATTTTTATAGTATAACTTTTTGAAATATAACACTATTTATTTTTTTGGTTACGGCTGATGAACTGAACTGCGCATAAGAGATTTTATGTTAAATAGATTCTTTTAAAAAGGATCTATTGTTTATTATTTTGGCTAGGATCAGACTTTATAGGTTAGGTCTATTAACGTCTTTGCATAGTTAATTGCTGCTCTACGTAAGTTATTTTTATTAATAATTAAACTCCAATACAAAGGCATTAAAAGACTAACTACTAAAGTTAGCCATAAAGCCATTTTAACTTTTTTTATAAAAATACCGAGTTGATGAAAATCTTTTAAAGAACTTTCATAATTGAGGAAAAATAAAGCAACTAAAATTATGAATGAGATTAAGCATATCAATAGCGCTATCCATTTTAATCCCAAACTATTTCTCATGAATCCATAGGTAATATTTTCATTAAGTAATATTTTTTCATCTCTAGTTTTTCCTCTTAACCAAGTCATAGTTTCACTGTACACATTGTCAGCCATATTTGGATCAGCAATTTCTTCTTGAGGAGAAGGCATAGTGAAAGGTGACTTTTGTGTAAGTAGCTCATGAATCTTATCTTTTTTTACTTTATTTAAAGAATTATCACTATGTCTCATAAGTTCGGTTGAGGGTAAAACTTTCCAATCAACTAATGAGTTTTTTTCTACTTTTTTGCCCATATATCTTGCAACATTTGATAGTAGAAATACCATCAAAAATCCGATAAGAACACCAACGATGACATTGGATATTAAAAATTTATTCCAGTCAAAATAAGATGCTATAAGAGCTAATAATGGTAATCCAGCAATACAGGCTGGCAAGAATCGTGCTTTTAATGTGTATTCATCAAAATAGCCAAATAAGTCTTTCATTTTTAATTGAAATTCAAAAAAGTATCCTCATCTATTCTAACAGAATGATTTGAGTACTTAATAATGATTACAAGTTATGAGATAGAATTTTTACCTGTTGGGAATGGTGAAAAGAGTGGTGATTGTATTCTCTTCCATTATTTTGAAGACGGAATAGAAAAAATTATTGCTTATGATGGTGGAACCAGAAAATCTGGTGAAGCTATGGTTGCACATATTAAAAAATATTATGGGACACATAAAATTGATTATTTAATCAATTCACATCCTGATGGTGACCATGTTTCTGGGTTAATTTATGTCTTAGAAAATATGGACGTTGGGGAAGTTTGGATTCATCAGCCTTGGAAATATAGTGATGAGATTTTAGATCTATTCCATGATGGACGTATGACAGCGAATAGTCTTAGTGAACGTATGAAAGAGAAACTAAGAATGGCTCATTGCGTATATGAACTGGCTGAAGAAAAATCTATTCCTATATATGAACCTTATGCTGGTGCTCAGATAGGACCATTTACGGTTTTGTCTCCTGATAAAGAATGGTACATAAACACATTAGTACCAGACTTTTCAAAAACGCCAACTAAAGCAAAATTAGTAATTGAGAAATTTGTTGATAGTCTGGAAAGCTTCGCTGAAACCGTTAAAAACATACTACGTGAAGCATGGAATGAAGAGAATTTACCTAATAATGTTGAAACATCAGCAGAAAATGATAGTAGTGTAATTTTATATGCGGATATCTTAAATAAAGGAATTCTACTTACTGGTGACAGTGGTGTGAAGGCATTAACTAAAGCTGCTGAATATGCTGAAAATCATGGATTGCAAATTCAGGAATACATTAAATTTGTGCAAGTTCCACATCATGGTAGCCGCCGAAATGTTTCCACAGAATCATTAGATCGTTTAATTGGTAGTGCTTCAGGTTCTGAACCTAGTATTTTTCAAAAAACGGCCCTTGTTTCAGCTTCTCCTGGTTCTAAAAAACATCCGAGAGATAGAGTTGTAAATGCTTTTATGCGTAGAGGTTTTAAAGTTATAGCTACTAAAGGAAGTATAAAACGACACTATCATGGAATGCCTGAACGAACTGGTTGGACCTCAGCAAGCCCATTAGAGTTTTCTTATGAAGTAGATGATACGGATAATTAAGTTTTTTGAAACTAACATGATACACTTTATACAAGGTTAAAAATGGGAGCTTAAGCTCCCATTTTTACTGATGATTTTTTAATTCTTTTAGCATGGCATCCCGTAAAATTTCATTCATTCGTGTTTGATAGCCTTTACCTTGTGCTTTGAACCATGCAAGTACGTCAGCATCTAAACGAATAGATGTTTGTTGCTTCACTGGACGATAGAATTGATTGTGGCGTACAGCATTGCTCCAGTCTGTAATTTCAGGAATATCTGATAGATCTAGCTGATCATCAGGAACCGTCCCTTTAGCAAGCAAGCGTTCAATTTCAGCATCTTGCTTGTCGCTGAATTTTTCATTCAGTTCTTTGCGTGAGTATCTAACCATGCTCATATCTATCTCGCTCCGCTTTTGTTACCTGTCTTGCACTAATGATTCGTATGATTTCACAGTCATCTTCATCAAAGATGGTATGAGCTACTAAGAGCATTAGTACGCCTTTCACTTTTCCAATGGTCTGCCAACGTTCTTCGCCATCGGTATGTCTGTCCTGGATTGAGATCCTTAAAGGATCTTCAAAAACAAGGCTTGCAGTTTCGAAAGAGATATCATGCTTTTTCTGATTCTTTCGATTCTTTGCCTCATCCCATTCGAAATACTGTTCCATAAAAAACATTCAAATTTGTATATACAATGATGTATCATAAAACTGTATCACTCAACCCGATTGGTGTAATTTTTAGTCAAAATTATTGGCAAGAACTATCAAAACTGCTCATAAAAAAGCCGACTTGTTTCAAAATCGGCTTTTTGGGCATTTTTGGATTTTTCTGGTTTTGTTAAGTGGTTGATATCTATATTAATATACAAGTGTATTGCGTATAACAACCATTATGTTAAATAGAGGGAAAATCTATTTTTAAAGTGATAAAATTATTGTAGTTATTTTAAGAATAGCTGCTTTTGATACTTGATCATCTATCCTAATTAAAAACTGTTTTTTAATAATTTGGAATATAAATAAGATTTAGTTAAAATTAACATTATTCATATAAATTAACATTATGTATTACATTTACTAATAATTTAAAATAATTAGTAGAAAAAAATTATGTTTTAATTATTTCTTTGGTTATATAAGTTGAGAGTAAAAAATGATTAATACGGAATTTTCAGAGTGTATTTCTGCATGTACAAACTGTTCACTTATTTGTACTGAATGTGCAACTTCTTGTTTAAAAGAAAAAGATTTAGAGATGATGCGTGAATGTATTCAACGTTGTCTAGAATGTGCAGATATTTGTCAGTTATGTGTGCGTATGCAACAACATAACTCACCTTTCCTCAAAGAGATTTGTGAGCTTTGTGCTAAGATCTGTGAATATTGTGCGGAAGAGTGTGAAAAACATTCACATGATCATTGTAAAAAATGTGCTGAGGCTTGCCGTCAGTGTGCAGAAGAATGTCGAAAAATTGCCATGTAAAATACTTCAATAATGTTAATTATATGGCTCTAGACTAACATAATCATTCTGCTAGTCTAGAGCCTTTCCTAAAATTAACATAATACACCTTATACGAAGCCAAAAATGGGAGCTTTAAGCTCCCATTTTTAGTCTTTAATTCGCTTTTTCGCTTCGTCATAAACTATGCTATCAGCTCGTTTTCCGACGGTAATGAGCAGGATAACTACCTGATCATCTTTAACTTGATAGACAAGTCGGACACCAGCTTTTAATAATTTGATTTTATAGCAACCTGCAAGATCGCCTCTAAGCATATTCTTTGGAATATGTGGCTGCTCTATGACTTTGGCTAGTTTCTTTTTAAATTGATCTCGTATAGCAACAGGGAGTTTTTCCCATTCTGCTGTAAAGTCCTTGTGACGTAAAAGCTTATAAGTCATCTAATGTGACTTCCTCAAACATCTCTTTAGGATCATTAATGCGCTTACGGACAAGAGCTAATAATTCTTCATCTTCTTCTGAAAGCAAAGCTTTTTTGACAGGCAGTTTCCCAGTCGTAGCAACATACTCAAGAATACTAGTGAAGAAATCCGTAGGTGCAATACCTTGCTCTTTAAGGATTGAATAAGATTTTTCTTTAAGGGCTTCATCGATCCTGAAGTTAACAGTAGCCATCATATTTCCCAAGTATTTAATGTACTAGGAATATTGTAATGCAAATTGCATTACAAGTCGACTTCGCATAACAGCCATTATGTTAAATGGAAGGAAGCAAAATAAGTTAACATTTTGCTTCCGGCCACATTAAGCTAGAGTTTTATTTAAATAAAGCTATTTAGTAATCATTAAATTAATTAAAATCTAAATCTAACACCAGCTCCATATAACCAACCTTTCTCAGAGTTTGATTCTATTTGCCACGACGTTTCATCATTACCTTTTGAATACTCATAGGCAATGTCGATATACGGCATGATCTTTTTACTGATTTCATAGCGAGTTTCAAACCCTGCGGTTGCACTGCTTAAACCAGTTTTTTTCGCATATTTAGAGTCATCACTAAAGATAGCATCCAACTCTAAATAAGGTTGAATAATCAACTTTTGCGTAATCAGAAAATCACGTTCCGTTTCTAGGCTAAAGCCCGCATAATTGTCTTCTCCCGCATAGAGATAAGCATCAGTTTCAAAGAAATATGGCGCCATACCATGTAAGCCAATCACCGCATCAACATTTTCTTCGGTGTCTTTGCGATGATCATTGAGTTCAACTTTTTCACTACGATAACGTGCACCAATCTGTGCATCCCAAAAGTCTGAAATCATACGGCTATATAAAAGTTTGGCATCATAATGTGCATCATGCGATTCTTCTTTATCGGCATGAATTTTAATAAAAATCTTATTTTCATCTGTGCCAATACGGGTTTCAAACTCTGACTTTAAATCACCTGTGCCATCTTCATTGACAAGCCACTTATTGTCCACTGTCGTAATCGCATAAATTTGCGCACCGTGTTCTGAGCGATGATCATAATGCGAACTCTGCTGAGCATTCGCATCTGGTACATGATGTAAATGATTAACCGTAGATGTTGCCTGATGTTGTGCCTGATTCATTTGGCTATGGTTCATTTGAGAGCGATCCATTTGCATCGGCTGATTTTGACTAGAAGATGTAGCAACTGTCATTTTTTCAGGCGCACTATGATCTTCACCATTATGTGCCAAACTCACTGCACTGACCATCAACAAAGAGCTTGCTAAAACAGTTTTAGAAAAAAGATTAATGGTGCGCATGTTGATCTCCTTTCTGTACTTTTTGATCTTGCTGTTTCTCTGTTGATTTGTGATGCATTGGCTGATGACCTGCATGTTGATGGTTCATCGGTGCTGAATGTGCAGCATGATTCATTTTCCCCATCATCTGCATGTGTTGTGCATGCTCTTGTGGAGAATGCTGTGAATGATCCATCTCAGACATCGCTTGATGATTCATTGATGGTACATTTTTTCCATCAGTCTGAGCAGTTGAATGATGCCCTTCGTGCGCCAAACTTAAGCTTGTTAAACTCAATACCGCAACAGAAAAAAACGCTTTAAATACAAAATTAGTGATGTGCATGTCCAGCTCCTTTTTGCTCAGTTACTTGGTGAGTTTGAGTCGAATTTGTACCTTGAATTGGCGTTGTAGACACTTGTTCATCGCTAACATTTGCCACGATCAACTTGTTCATCATTCCTGCACTCATGTGATACAACAAATGACAATGGATTGCCCATTCGCCCAACTCATCCGCAGTTAATAAAGCAGTCACTGTTTTACCCGGTGGTACAATCAATGTGTGTTTATTCGGCATATCTACCGACTCTTGACCATTCTCCAACTGCATAAACATGCCATGTAAATGCATGGGGTGCGCCATCATACTGTCATTAATAAATTTGATACGGATACGCTCGCCATACTTCACTTTTAATGGCTCAGCATCGCTGAATTTTTTACCGTTAATCGTCCAAATATAACGCTCCATAGTACCGCCCAAACGCACTACTAATTCACTGCTAGCTTCACGAGTATCTTTTTGCGGTTCTAAAGATTTTAAATCACTATATTGCAAGGCTTTATTGCCCGCAGGTGTAGATGCATTTGCCCAACCATAAACCACTTGATCATTTTCTTGTGGTTTTGCTGTGCCATGCTGTGAATGATCCATTTTCGAGTGATCCATGCCTTGCATATCGCCATGGTTCATTTTTGAATGATCCATTTTCGAGTGATCCATGCCTTGCATATCGCCATGGTTCATTTTTGAATGATCCATTTTCGAGTGATCCATGCCTTGCATATTGCCGTGGTTCATTTTCGAATGATCCATTCCTGCATGATCACCGCCACCATGTCCCATATCTTCCATGGTCAAAAGTGAGCGTGGACGTGGTGCAGGCATATGAATGCCATGTGTCATAGGATTTAATTCATTGTGCAGTGTACCAATCGCATAGCCTGCACGGTCAATTGACTCAGCTTCAATTTGATAATGTCCGCCTTTGGGCTCCACAATCACATCATAAGTTTCAGCTGTGCCAATACGAAACTCATCCACAGCAACAGGTTTTACAGGCTGACCATCAGCACTGACCACAGTCATTTTCAAGTTAGGAATACGGACATCGTAGAAAGACATCGCAGATGCATTCACAAAACGTAGGCGAATTTTTTCATTCGGTTTAAACATTCCTGTCCAATTTTGTTCAGGTGTTTTGC
>NZ_VPEY01000046.1:0-8037 GCF_013416935.1 Acinetobacter sp. YH1901141
ACGATGCCGAAAATGATGAGCGATTTATTCATGGGGGCTTCTATAATAATAATAATCGAGCATGAGTCTCATACGGATGCTCGGGTCGAAAGGGAATCCCCAGGCGAGTAACCTGTTTGCGGTGATCCATTAGCTGCAGGAGCAGAATAGCATACATCTGGAAGCAAAGCCAGGAAAGCGGCCTATGGAGCTGTGCGGCAGCGCTCAGTAGGCAATTTTTCAAAATATTGTTAAGCCTTTTCTGAGCATGGTATTTTTCATGGTATTACCAATTAGCAGGAAAATAAGCCATTGAATATAAAAGATAAAAATGTCTTGTTTACAATAGAGTGGGATATGTGGAGTCGATTAGTCCAATTTCTCGGTCAAAGCCCAAGGCCTTTTCGGCATTAACCAAGAGTCTGCTTAAGCACAATTTTCTGGTGGGTAATCATAACTTTTGCCTCATTTGTGATGGATTGATCTATCTTGATTCTACTGAATCGGATCATCGGATTGCCAAAGCCGTAGGTGGGCAAGGTGTTCTAGAGAATGGTCTGCTGGTTCATCCCATCTGTAATAGGATGAAATCAGATCTGAGCCTGGAAGAGATTAGAGCGGATTTGTTTGGTGAATTACTGTATTAATCAACAGAGCGATGAGCTCATTTTTGCAGAAGTATCAATGATTAATCACATGATTTAACTTTTGATACATTCAGCCAATATGGTTATTTTTAATTCAGTCCAGAATCACAACCAGAAACTAGCTGTAGTTTCTGAATGACCGTCAAGGTCCTTAGTTTCGCCCATAGATTCCCTCTGTGGGCTTTTTTTGATCAAAAATTGTATAGATGCTCTAAAATAAACCTTTTAGCATTTCATAAGCAATTAGGATTAAGGCTGAGACCATCAGCACAACAAAAATGAGTTCCACTCTAGTTAACAACTTAGTTCCATTTACTTTTCACTTAATTTATATAGCAGTTAACTCGTAGCATAAATGACATAACATGACATGGAAAATAATCAAAAAGACAGAATTTGGATTTTGATCAGATCTGCATGTTTACATGCTTCTACAGCAGCTTTGAATGTTTCACTTAACCTTTAAACTTTTCTTAAAACTAAATATATTTACATATACATTCTAAAATTTGATAGAATTTATTAAAACTTTAGATTCTAAGTGTAAATAATGAGAAGCGCTAATATTCGACGTGATGGCTACTTAAAATTTCTGAATACATGGCAAGACCGTGATGTCATTAAAGTACTTTCAGGTGTGCGTCGCTCTGGAAAATCCACCTTATTGGCGATGTTTCAACAAGACCTAAAAGCACAGGGCGTACAAGCCGAAAACATCATTGCCATCAACTTCGAATTTATGGAATTTGAAGAACTCACCGATTACCGTAAACTACATGATTATGTATTATCCAAAGTTGATAAAAGTAAAAAAAACTATGTTTTTTTAGATGAAATTCAACATGTTACAAATTTTGAGAAAGTAGTCGACTCTTTATATGTTCGGGATTATATCGATTTATATATTACAGGCTCAAATGCATTCTTTCTAAGTGGAGAACTTGCGACTTTACTTACAGGACGCTATATAGAGCAACATGTTTTACCCCTTTCATTCCAAGAATTTAAACAGTGGCATATTGAAAATAATCCGATCATCCAACAATTATCAAATCGTGATTTGTATGCCATGTATACGCGCAGTAGTTTCCCTTATACGCTTGCCATGACTAGCCAGCAGGAAACTTATGATTACTTGCAAGCGGTCTATGCCAGTGTAATGTTTAAAGATGTTATTCCACGTTTGAATACTGCCGATATTAACTCTCTCGAGCGTGTCACAAGATATTTGGCAAGCGTGACAGGCTCAGCTATTTCCATCAATAAAATTAAAAATACCTTTGTTTCAAGTGGGGTTAAAATTTCATTTGAAACAGTAAAACGCTATATTCAGGGCTTACAGGACAGTTTGTTATTTTATAGTGCCGCACAATTTAAAGTACGCGGGCGTGAGTTATTACAATCCTCTGAAAAATACTATTTAGTTGATGTCGGATTGCGCCGGATTATGTTGCCTGATGCTAATGCTGATCAAGGTCATATCTTAGAAAATGTGATTTATCTTGAGCTTGTCAGACGAGGTTATACGGTCTATGTAGGGCGGGTTGATGAATATGAAATTGATTTTGTTGCTGTCGATACTTTACAGAATTTAACTTATTATCAGGTGGCATTAGAAACGCTCAATGAGGAGACACTCAGCCGAGAGTTACGTCCATTACAGAAAATTTCTGATTCGTATCCCAAGTATTTGCTTACATTAGACACGATAGGGACTGAAGCGAATTATAATGGTATTGTAAAAATGAGTGCTCTCGATTGGTTGCTATCTGAAAATAAGTAAAGTTGAGGGTAGACATGGATACTATTATTTATTAATTAAAACTCAAAGACTTTTCAGCATTAACCAAGAGTGTGATCAAGCATAATTTCTGCTCCAATTGTGATGGATCGATTTACCTCGACTCGATTGAGTCAGACTATCATGATTGAGCCAGAGTCGCTTACTGAAAGTAGCGAGAATTGCGCTGGAGTTTCTGAAGGATATTAATTCCTTAGTTTGCCCATTCATCCATCTGGGCATTTTTTTTTTGATTAAAATACAATGCGGTTCTTGCTAAAAAATGACGGCACCCACCATAAAACACAATATTCCAAAAATAATCCAAGGCCATATCTTTGCCTTCGGTTGTTCTAAATTCTGAGGATTATATTCCGTGTGTTCTAGCGATGTCGGTTGTGGAACACGGGTCTTTTTAGAGTAAGGTTGGTGTTTAGAGTAAGATAGTCCCGTACCTGGAATGCCGACACTGGTTCGGGTGCCTTTTTTACCAATATTTAAAGAAGCACCGGGTTTGCCAATGCTCGCACTGCTGATGCCCTTATGCGTCAGATTAATTTTTAAACCCGGTAAGATTTTAATGCTCTTGCGAAATCTAAAGCCCATATTTCCCCCATTTGCAAAACCTGTTCGCTGTGTATTTCAGTTGATAGAGGTAAATTCAGAGAATCTCAGATCCTCATCTACCTCGCTAGTCGGCTGTCCCCATAGAGACATCCGTATATTTTTTATCTGGTGATTGCAATACTACCTTAAAATACCGTCAAAAATGTTTACTGTACATTTGCTATGGGGTAATCTTAAAACTGCTATTTATTGACTGATTGGTATATGACGACAGATAAGCATGAAGTGCTTCTTCGAATGCGAGCGATCGAGCTGCTTGCATACTGGGAAGGTCGTTTGGTTACCAATCGTTTGATGAGCTGGTTTGGACTTAGTCGACAGCAGGCTTCTGCGGATATCAAGCGCTATAATACGCTGTATAACCCCGATGCCTTGATTCATGATCCATCGGTCAAGGGTTATGTGCCTAAGGCCAGCTTCCAGCCTGTACTGACTACAGCGCATATCAATGAATATCTCAATATGCTGTCAGGTTTGGTTAGTGAATCGCATACCCTGATTGCGACACCAGAACCGAATCTTGCAGCAGTTCAATTACCTGATCGCAGTGTACGTCCTGAAGTGATTCGGGAAGTTTTGCGTGCCTGCCGAAACCAAAACACTTTAAAAATGATTTATGCCTCGATGCAGAATCCGCAGTGGCATGAACGCATCATTTCCCCACACACCCTGGTGTATACCGGTTTTCGCTGGCATGTCCGTGCCTATTGCCATCAGAGCAAGCAGTTTAAGGACTTTTTACTCTCCAGAATTGATCGTACACCTGTTGTGGTGGCGATTGAGTCAGTAGACCCTGCTCAAGATCAGCAATGGCATGAAGAAATTCTACTGACGCTGATCCCTAATCCAAAATTGAATGAAGCTCAAAAAGCGCTGGTCGAAAAAGACTTCGGCATGCCTGATGGCAGATTACAGATTCCGGTGAAAAAAGCCCTGGCTCACTATACCTTGCAGCGATATCAGGCCGCGATCACGCTGGCTGAGGCGGATGATGCCTTGAAATATCCCTTGGTACTACAACGCTCAGATATCGAAAAGCTGTCGTCTTACCTGTTTGATCAGGCCTCATAGGAGATTGGCCATGTTAGAACAATTTCATTATGACAGTGACCTGATTGGTGGCTCCCTGATGGTGCGTGAAAGCCGGCTGATCGCGGATCTGTTATTACGAGAAGCGATTCCAGAACAATGGCATCAGGCAATTCAGATTGACAATATTCTGCAAAAAAGAACGCCTGCTTCAGCTCAACGCAATGCCACCGCTATTCGTAAGCGTCTGGAGCGCTTGGAGCCTGATTTCTGGAAAGCACTACGTGATGGGGATGATGAGCTGGCGACCCAGGTGGCTTTTTGTGGCGCACTGGAACGCAACCTGTTGCTGCTTGAGTTTATGGAAACGGTGATGAGGGATGCCTATATCTCTCAGGCGCAATACTTGGACAGTTATATCTGGTCAGATTTTTTGGATGAACGCTCACAACGTGATCCGGATATCTGTGATTGGAAAGAGTCCAGCAAGAAAAAAATGGGGCAGGTGGTGTTTCGCATGCTGGCAGAAGCCGGTTACTTAAAAAGTACCCGTAAGCTGGAGTTGCAGCGCGTGATCGTCAGAGCAGAGCTGCGTAGCCTGTTGGAAGAACATTATAAACAACGCATTAAAAGATCTATGGAAGTGTCGGTATGGACGCGTTAGTTGTAGAGGGGCAGCAATGAGTCAAACAATACATGAGCGTCTGAACCAGATTCCAGAGCGAATTCTTTCCACTGAGTTTCTCACTGGACAAGGATTGGGCAATGAAATTGGCTTCTGGATTTTTGATTATGCACCTGAAGATGAGTTGAAGGTGCGCGAATATCTGCATTTTCTAGACGGGATGCTGGAGAAAAAACACAGTCAGCTGAAGGTGGTGAATATCAACCTGCTGCAAGCCGTGGTGGATTATCTGGCTGAGCGTAACTTCATCGATAAAGCCATTCAAATGCAAAAAGCCAAAGGCGATGAAGCGCTGCTCAAAGCCTTAAAGGGCCCACTGCATATGGATAAGTTCGCGCCCTATCTGGTGAGTAAATATGCCACCAATGCGCAAGATATTGTGTTGATGACTGGGGTTGGGTCGGTTTGGCCACTGTTACGTGCCCATCACTTATTGAACAGTTTGCATTCGTTACTGGGGCATAAGCCAGTGGTGCTGTTTTACCCAGGTTATTACGACGGTCAAGCGATGAGTTTATTTGGAAAAATTCCAAGCAATAATTACTACAGAGCATTCAGATTAGTGCCTTAAACACGGCAAATAGAAATAAAAATTCGGGGGAATGGATTGAGATGAACATTAAAGAGCTTTTTTACAAGCCATTAGATCGTGCGATTAACGGGGTCGTAAAAGCAGACCAGAATGACAATACTACGGTTTATCAGGAACTCGATGAGTATGTGGTCACCAATGAACTGGAAAAGCATTTTCGGGACTTTTTCCAGTCTTATGGCACAGACCTGAGCGATCCTTCGATTGCCAACCGTGTCGGCGTATGGATTTCGGGCTTCTTTGGTTCAGGTAAATCACATTTCCTGAAAACCTTGTCGTATATTCTGGCCAATAAAGTGGCACGTGATGCGGAAGGTAACGAGCGTAGCGCCGCAGAATTCTTTGATGAAAGCAAAATTCGTGATGCGTTTATCCGTGCGGATATTGGCAAGGCCGTCAGCCATCATGCCGATGTCATCCTGTTTAACATCGACAGTAAAGCCAGCTCCAATGATGATGGCAATCCGATCCTGAATGTGTTTTTACGTGTGTTTAACGAGTATCAGGGGTTTAGCGCGGATCATCCACATATTGCCCATATGGAACGTCACCTGAGCCAGAAAGGTGTCTACGAACGCTTTAAACAGGCGTTTGAGGAATCCAGTGGCATGTCCTGGCTAGAGGAGCGTGACGGTTATCAGTTCTATCAGGATGATGTCGAAACTGCGATTTCTCAGGCACTGAATCTATCAGCAGAAGCAGCGCATAAATGGTTTGAGGATTCTGAGCAGACCTTTAGTGTTTCGGTCGAAAACTTCTGTCAGTGGGTGAAAGAATACCTGGACAGCAAAGGACCCCAGCAACGCATGTTGTTCTTGGTTGATGAAGTGGGGCAGTTTATTGGCAGCGATACCCGCTTGATGCTGACACTGCAAACCATTACTGAAAACCTGGGTACGATCTGTAAAGGCCGCGCTTGGATTATCGTCACCTCACAGGCAGACATCGATGCTGTTTTAGGTGAGATGTCTTCTTCCAAAGCCAATGACTTCTCCAAGATTGCTGGACGTTTTAAAACCCGGTTATCACTGTCCAGTTCCAATACCGATGAAGTCATCCAGAAACGTTTATTACGTAAAACCCCAGAAGCTGAAGCATTGCTCAGATCGGTGTTTGAGCAAAAGGGCGATATCTTAAAAAACCAGATCACCTTTGACCGTTCAGGCCCAACACTCAAGAATTATGAGGGTCCAGACAGCTTTATCAATAACTATCCTTTTGCGCCGTACCATTTCCAGCTGGTGCAAAAAGTATTTGAAGAAATCCGTAAGGTCGGTGCGACCGGTGCACACCTGGCCTATGGTGAACGGTCCATGTTGGATGCGTTCCAGATGGCCGCGAATGCGATTGCCACAGATGAAGTCGGGGCCCTGGTTCCTTTCCACCGTTTCTATACTTCAGTGGAAGGATTTCTGGATACAGCAGTGAAGCGTACCATCGACCAGGCAGGGCAGAATAAGACCCTGGATGGTTTTGATGTGCAGATGCTGCGTACCCTTTTCATGATCCGCTATGTCGATATCATCAAAGGTACCTTGGATAACCTGGTGACTTTGTCGATTGAGAAAATTGATGAAGATAAGCTGGCATTACGCAAGCGGATTGAAGAAAGCCTACTGCGTCTGGAAAAAGAGAGCCTGATTACCCGCAATGGTGATGAGTTCCTGTTCCTGACCAATGAAGAACGTGATATCACCCGCAAAATTAAAGCCACTGACTTAGCGGCTTCAGAAGAAAATAAAGAGTTAGCTAATCTAATCTTTAAAGATTTACTGCGCGATCAGAACAAATACCGCCATCAAGCCAACAAGATGGACTATCAGATTGGTCGTTTTCTGGATAGCCATAGCTTGGATGGCAAGTATGAGAGTGATTTGAAAGTCGAAATCATTTCTCCACTGGATACCGAATACAACCTCTACACAGAAGCTTACTGTATTGGTAAAAGTACTCAGGCCGAAGGACAAGTGCTGATTAAACTGGCAGACGATAAACAGTTCTTTAATGAACTGCGCACCTGGCTGAAAACCAATAAATTTATTCGGTTAAATGATGATGGCACTCAGTCCGATATCACCCGTATCCTGGCAGACCGTGGCCGTGAGAACCAGGAGCGTAAAAAACGCCTGCGTGTCCGGGTCGAAGAAATGTTGCTGGACGCGGAAAGTTATGCCTTGGGTCAACATCTACAACTTTCATCTTCAAGTCCAACCACCAAGCTGGATGAGGCTTGTCGTTATTTGCTGGAAAACACTTATACCAAACTGAGCTATCTGCAGGTCTATCAGCAGGATGCCTGGCGTGAACTGAACGCCGTCTTGACTGTGGATGATATGGCGCAGCTCGGATTGTCTCTGGATGGCGGTCAGAGCAATCCCAAAGCCCTACAGGAAGTGGAGCAGTACATTGCACTACGGGCCACCGGTACAGAGCGTATTCTGGTCTCGGATGTGATAGATCGTTTTGCCAAACGCCCTTATGGCTGGCCAGATGCCGAGATTTTACTGTTGGTGGGGCAATTGGCTGCGATGGGGCGGATTTCTATGCAGTTAAATGGCGGAAGCTTACAGTTAAGCTGTCATTAAAAAGTAAACATGTATTCTTTTCCGAATTGGTTTGATACTCTCTCCACCCATTGCTCTATTTTATCAGCTGTCATGACTTGAAAATCTCGCCAATAATATTTCATCTGCTTCCA
>NZ_VPEY01000047.1:0-7815 GCF_013416935.1 Acinetobacter sp. YH1901141
GGCCAGGCCTCAGCATTTTATTATGGTGATCCCCTGGGCGAAATGCGCCTGGTAAGCAGAGTTTTTGAAATGTAAGGCCTTTGAATAAGACAAAAGGCTGCCTCATCGCTAACTTTGCAACAGTGCCTCGCGGTCGGACTGCAAGTGATCTTGAAGCCACGGGCCCGTCCCACCCCGACATGGACCTCGATGCCCGAACGGACGTTAGATTTCGAGTTCTAGGCGTTCTGCGATGAAGGTTGGATCCCAGCCGGGATTGAAAGTGTCGACGTGGGTGAATCCGAGCCGCTCGTATAGGCCACGCAGGTTCGGGTGGCAGTCGAGCCGCAGCTTGGCGCACCCCTGCGTTCGCGCGGCATGGCGGCAAGCCTCGATCAGCGCGGAGCTGACACCCCGGCCCGCATGTGTCCGTCGCACCGCGAGCTTGTGCAGATATGCGGCCTCCCCCTTGAGGGCGTCGGGCCAGAACTCGGGATCCTCGGCCGACAAGGTGCAACAGCCGACGATGCCGTCGCTGCAACTCGCGACTAGGAGCTCGGATCTCAGGACGAAGGTCTCCGCGAATGTCCGGTCGATCCGCGCGACGTCCCAGGCGGGCGTTCCCTTGGCGGACATCCACGCCGCAGCGTCGTGCATCAGCCGCACAACCTCGTCGATATCACCCGAGCAGGCGACCCGAACGTTCGGAGGCTCCTCGCTGTCCATTCGCTCCCCTGGCGCGGTATGAACCGCCGCCTCATAGTGCAGTTTGATCCTGACGAGCCCAGCATGTCTGCGCCCACCTTCGCGGAACCTGACCAGGGTCCGCTAGCGGGCGGCCGGAAGGTGAATGCTAGGCATGATCTAACCCTCGGTCTCTGGCGTCGCGACTGCGAAATTTCGCGAGGGTTTCCGAGAAGGTGATTGCGCTTCGCAGATCTCCAGGCGCGTGGGTGCGGACGTAGTCAGCGCCATTGCCGATCGCGTGAAGTTCCGCCGCAAGGCTCGCTGGACCCAGATCCTTTACAGGAAGGCCAACGGTGGCGCCCAAGAAGGATTTCCGCGACACCGAGACCAATAGCGGAAGCCCCAACGCCGACTTCAGCTTTTGAAGGTTCGACAGCACGTGCAGCGATGTTTCCGGTGCGGGGCTCAAGAAAAATCCCATCCCCGGATCGAGGATGAGCCGGTCGGCAGCGACCCCGCTCCGTCGCAAGGCGGAAACCCGCGCCTCGAAGAACCGCACAATCTCGTCGAGCGCGTCTTCGGGTCGAAGGTGACCGGTGCGGGTGGCGATGCCATCCCGCTGCGCTGAGTGCATAACCACCAGCCTGCAGTCCGCCTCAGCAATATCGGGATAGAGCGCAGGGTCAGGAAATCCTTGGATATCGTTCAGGTAGCCCACGCCGCGCTTGAGCGCATAGCGCTGGGTTTCCGGTTGGAAGCTGTCGATTGAAACACGGTGCATCTGATCGGACAGGGCGTCTAAGAGCGGCGCAATACGTCTGATCTCATCGGCCGGCGATACAGGCCTCGCGTCCGGATGGCTGGCGGCCGGTCCGACATCCACGACGTCTGATCCGACTCGCAGCATTTCGATCGCCGCGGTGACAGCGCCGGCGGGGTCTAGCCGCCGGCTCTCATCGAAGAAGGAGTCCTCGGTGAGATTCAGAATGCCGAACACCGTCACCATGGCGTCGGCCTCCGCAGCGACTTCCACGATGGGGATCGGGCGAGCAAAAAGGCAGCAATTATGAGCCCCATACCTACAAAGCCCCACGCATCAAGCTTTTGCCCATGAAGCAACCAGGCAATGGCTGTAATTATGACGACGCCGAGTCCCGACCAGACTGCATAAGCAACACCGACAGGGATGGATTTCAGAACCAGAGAAAGAAAATAAAATGCGATGCCATAACCGATTATGACAACGGCGGAAGGGGCAAGCTTAGTAAAGCCCTCGCTAGATTTTAATGCGGATGTTGCGATTACTTCGCCAACTATTGCGATAACAAGAAAAAGCCAGCCTTTCATGATATATCTCCCAATTTGTGTAGGGCTTATTATGCACGCTTAAAAATAATAAAAGCAGACTTGACCTGATAGTTTGGCTGTGAGCAATTATGTGCTTAGTGCATCTAACGCTTGAGTTAAGCCGCGCCGCGAAGCGGCGTCGGCTTGAACGAATTGTTAGACATTATTTGCCGACTACCTTGGTGATCTCGCCTTTCACGTAGTGAACAAATTCTTCCAACTGATCTGCGCGGGAGGCCAAGCGATCTTCTTCTTGTCCAAGATAAGCCTGTCTAGCTTCAAGTATGACGGGCTGATACTGGGCCGGCAGGCGCTCCATTGCCCAGTCGGCAGCGACATCCTTCGGCGCGATTTTGCCGGTTACTGCGCTGTACCAAATGCGGGACAACGTAAGCACTACATTTCGCTCATCGCCAGCCCAGTCGGGCGGCGAGTTCCATAGCGTTAAGGTTTCATTTAGCGCCTCAAATAGATCCTGTTCAGGAACCGGATCAAAGAGTTCCTCCGCCGCTGGACCTACCAAGGCAACGCTATGTTCTCTTGCTTTTGTCAGCAAGATAGCCAGATCAATGTCGATCGTGGCTGGCTCGAAGATACCTGCAAGAATGTCATTGCGCTGCCATTCTCCAAATTGCAGTTCGCGCTTAGCTGGATAACGCCACGGAATGATGTCGTCGTGCACAACAATGGTGACTTCTACAGCGCGGAGAATCTCGCTCTCTCCAGGGGAAGCCGAAGTTTCCAAAAGGTCGTTGATCAAAGCTCGCCGCGTTGTTTCATCAAGCCTTACGGTCACCGTAACCAGCAAATCAATATCACTGTGTGGCTTCAGGCCGCCATCCACTGCGGAGCCGTACAAATGTACGGCCAGCAACGTCGGTTCGAGATGGCGCTCGATGACGCCAACTACCTCTGATAGTTGAGTCGATACTTCGGCGATCACCGCTTCCCTCATGATGTTTAACGCCTGAGCTCAGCCGACCGAAACCGCGTAGCGGTTTTGGGTCGGCTGCAGCGATTTGTTGGGCGATAGCTTGCCACATTCTCTCAACGATTGGGATTTGATGTACTTTCCGCACTTTGTAGCGCGACCACATCATGCTCCCCCTGGCCGCGAGAGCCCTTCACTCGGGAAACACAAGACAGACCGAGCACGACTGTTGCAAGGGTCAAACAGTACACGACAACCGGCCAAGCCGTGTTGCGCGGCAACAGCGAAATGATCAACGTTCCGATGCTTCCTAGCAGTACACCGCCCAAGCAGAAGTAGACTGCCGTGACCGTTCCAGCAACATGGTCGAATCCTCGAAGAGCGCCATTGGGCGCCACAGATACCGCTGTGGCGACACCAATACCCACTAGCCACATTGGAGCAATAAAGCCTAACACGGACTGCAAAGCCCATATTTCGGTGATGGCAAGCAATACTGCTCCAGCTATCAGGCATCCCATTCCCATTCGCAAGACACTTGGGCTGCCCCACTTGGGTATCACACGCCCCATAAAACGAGCCGTAAACACCATGGCAATTGCCACTGTGGCGAACAGCAGGCTGAAGCCAAGCTGAGACACACCTTGCCTGCCCATCATTAGTCCGGGCGCAATGGAGAAAAAGACGAAGAAGCTACCCATTCCAGCGGCGTAACACAACGTGTACAACCAGAAGTTCAGGCACTTAACGGGGAGTAGCAGCTGCGACCATTGCAAGCCCGCAACTCGTTGCACCCGGGTTTCAGGCCAGAATCGCCACGCTGCTGCAGATGCAGCGATCATGCCCAAACCTAGAAACGCAAAGATAGCCCGCCACCCAAGCCACATGTCGACGAGCGCTCCGAGCAATGGGCCTACCGCCGGGACTATGGCCAGCATGGATCCGAGTATGCCGTAAATGACATTACTTTCCTCGCGACCTGCGTAAATGTCACGTACTGTTGCAAATGTGGAAACAAGGCACGCCGAGGCACCACAAGCCTGAAGAATCCGAAGCCCCAGAAAGACTTCAGCCGATGACGTAAGAGCGAGGCCCATTGACGCCACAACGTAGGCGAGGCCACCTCCCAGTAGAACGGGGCGGCGCCCCAGTCGGTCCGATAGCGGTCCAAACAAGAGCTGACCGGCACCAATCATGACCAAGTACGTTGTCAGCGTAAGCTGAATTGTGCTCGCTGTCGTACCAAGCGCGTTTGGCATAAACGGCACTGCTGGCAAGTACATGTCCATGCCGAGTGATGCCAATAAATCGAACGGTGATAACAACAACACCGTGGCGGCAAGGGAGTACCGCCAACTAAAGTTTTTTGAGCGCACGAAACCATCTCCTTGAACAAAGGATTTGGCGGCGCTCCCGTAGAGCAAAAGGATTCATGAGAACGCCGCAACAACCGAAAAATGAAGGTTGCTGCGGCTTACTTGTCTGCGTTCTTGGAAGTGCTCATCTGCTGACTATCTCATGATTAAATTTGAATCGTAACAACTTTCAAGCAACTCTGCAAGGAGCCTTATTGTGCGCCCAACGCCGGAGTTAAGCCGCCGCGCGTAGCGCGGTCGGCTTGAACGAATTGTTAGACATCATTTACCAACTGACTTGATGATCTCGCCTTTCACAAAGCGAATAAATTCTTCCAAGTGATCTGCGCGTGAGGCCAAGTGATCTTCTTTTTGTCCCAGATAAGCTTGCTTAGCTTCAAGTAAGACGGGCTGATACTGGGCAGGTAGGCGTTTTATTGCCCAGTCGGCAGCGACATCCTTCGGCGCGATTTTGCCGGTTATTGCGCTGTACCAAATGCGGGACAACGTAAGCACTACATTTCGCTCATCGCCGGCCCAGTCGGGCTGCGAGTTCCATAGCTTCAAGGTTTCCCTCAGCGCCTCGAATAGATCCTGTTCAGGAACCGGGTCAAAGAATTCCTCCGCTGCCGGACCTACCAAGGCAACGCTATGTTCTCTTGCTTTTGTAAGCAGGATAGCTAGATCAATGTCGATCATGGCTGGCTCGAAGATACCCGCAAGAATGTCATTGCGCTGCCATTCTCCAAATTGCAGCTCGCGCTTAGCCGGATAACGCCACGGGATGATGTCGTCATGCACGACAAGGGTGACTTCTATAGCGCGGAGCGTCTCGCTCTCGCCAGGGAAAGCCGAAGCCTCCATAAGGTCATTGAGCAATGCTCGCCGCGTCGTTTCATCAAGCTTTACGGCCACAGTAACCAACAAATCAATATCGCTGTATGGCTTCAGGCCGCCATCCACTGCGGAGCCGTACAAATGCACGGCCAGCAACGTTGATTCCAGATGGCGCTCAATGACGCTTAGCACCTCTGATAGTTGGTTCGAAATTTCGATGGTCACCGCTACCCTCATGATGTCTAACGCCGCCATAAGTTGCGGCTTTGGAGTTGATTGTTTTGTGGTAGCGTAGCGTTAAACCACAAAACAAGCGACGGAAAAGCCGTCAACTTGATGGCCTTGTTAGCCTTATCAGCGCGACTGTGATGTATAAACGTCAAAAATTGAATGACCAATTTTAACAATCGCATCATTTCGCTCTGCCATTGAAGCCTGTGTTTGAGCTAGATAGATGCTCACAATAATTGGGGCTTGATGCTCACTCCACACAACTGCTGTAATACTCCGAGCACCAAATCCGCCAGCACCTGAGCGATCCGCAATGTTCCATCCCGCCGGCAATACTGAACGTAGTAAATTACCAGTGACTTGATTGTTCACCATCCAAGACTCTAATTTTTTCTGGTTCATTTCAGATAGCGCGGAACCAAATAAAAATTTATTCAAAGTACTGGCTATTGCCTTAGGAGTTGTCGTATCCCTCAAATCACCGAGCTTACCTTCATTTAAATCAGGCTCAATACGGTCTAGACGAGTCTCTTTGTCCCCAATTTGTCTTAAAAAATCAGTAACGCCTTTGGGGCCACCTACAGCACTTAGGATGATATTTGCCGCAGTATTATCACTTGTAGTCATAGTTGCGAAGCACGCATCATCGAGTGTGATTGCCTGCCCTACTTGCTTTTCTATTACAGGGGAATAGGTCACAAGATCTGCTTTCTTAATCTCGACTGTACTATTGGGATTAACTTTTCCTTGCTCAGCATCATATAGTAATTTAGCGCAAGCTATTGTTTTAAAAGTACTTGTTAACGGGAAGCGCTGATTGCCATTGTAATCCCAATATTCTCCATTTTGAGTATCAAGAACGGAAACACCTATACGAGCAGAAAGAGAAACTTCAATTGCCTTAACGTCTTGTTCAACTTGCTGAAACTTTGAACTACTTGCAAAAACCACGGATGGTATTAAAAGCGAAAATGCCAATAAAAACTTCATGTAAGTAACCCCATAATTTTGATTGTCACACATTTTATATAAAAGCATGAGGCTCCATAATATGGCTAACGCCCGCCTCAACTGCCGGAGGTTAATGGCGCCTTTTTTGCAGCTCCACCGCAAAAAAAGGTGACAGTAACCGGAGGTCAGATTGCAGGCGCTTGTTAACTCTTTTGCCAGATTTGATAACAATAGTTAATGTTAGACTCGAAATCTTGCTCAAATACCAACTTGAATGTATCTGGGATTTCAGGAAAAACTATGTCTCCATCTCGCTCGATGTCGACTGTTGAAATATGCAAAGTATCTACTTTGGAAATCAAGCTTTTGTATATTTCACCACCACCAGAAACGATAACATGATCCGTGATTTCCTCTAAATTTATTAAGGCATCCTGAATTGAGGAGAAAACCATTACACCCTCATCATTCGTAGAAAAATTAGAGCGAGTTACAACTGCATACTTTCGATTTGGGAGAGCGCCCATTGACTCAAAAGTTTTGCGTCCAACTAAAAGCCATTGATTATATGTAATTGCCTTAAATAGAAGTTGCTCGCCTTTGGCGCTCCATGGAATATCTGGTCCATTACCGATAATACCGTTCTTCGACTTGGCAGCCATTAGTGATAACTTCACGATTTCTCCCTCGAGTTAACTTTGTTTTAGGGCGACTGCCCTGCTGCGTAACATCGTTGCTGCTCCATAACATCAAACATCGACCCACGGCGTAACGCGCTTGCTGCTTGGATGCCCGAGGCATAGACTGTACAAAAAAACAGTCATAACAAGCCATGAAAACCGCCACTGCGCCGTTACCACCGCTGCGTTCGGTCAAGGTTCTGGACCAGTTGCGTGAGCGCATACGCTACTTGCATTACAGCTTACCAACCGAACAGGCTTATGTCCACTGGGTTCGTGCCTTCATCCGTTTCCACGGTGTGCGTCACCCGGCAACCTTGGGCAGCAGCGAAGTCGAGGCATTTCTGTCCTGGCTGGCGAACGAGCGCAAGGTTTCGGTCTCCACGCATCGTCAGGCATTGGCGGCCTTGCTGTTCTTCTACGGCAAGGTGCTGTGCACGGATCTGCCCTGGCTTCAGGAGATCGGAAGACCTCGGCCGTCGCGGCGCTTGCCGGTGGTGCTGACCCCGGATGAAGTGGTTCGCATCCTCGGTTTTCTGGAAGGCGAGCATCGTTTGTTCGCCCAGCTTCTGTATGGAACGGGCATGCGGATCAGTGAGGGTTTGCAACTGCGGGTCAAGGATCTGGATTTCGATCACGGCACGATCATCGTGCGGGAGGGCAAGGGCTCCAAGGATCGGGCCTTGATGTGGCACTGTTGCAAAGTTAGCGATGAGGCAGCCTTTTGTCTTATTCAAAGGCCTTACATTTCAAAAACTCTGCTTACCAGGCGCATTTCGCCCAGGGGATCACCATAATAAAATGCTGAGGCCTGGCC